>NZ_LWDV01000009.1:457969-715689 GCF_001693735.1 Orenia metallireducens | reverse complement strand
AAAATGAATTTTATCCAATATAGTATCTAGAACATATAACTTTTGTCTATAACTTAATATAATTATAAAACTTTTATAGAAATATTGATACTGGAAAATTTCAGTCTAAGTTCACGAGACTATAGTGATTGGAAAGAAGAGTTTTAACGGTTGAATATAGTGGTTTAGATACTATATTGAATGTAAAGGGGTGAAGCCATTATGGATAAGAACTCTAAAGGACTAGAAGAGAATGATTTCTCTTTGAATAGTATTGAAGAGTTGAGAGAAAAAATGTTAACTACTATTATTAAATATAATGGGGATTTATATCATCAAGAGGTTCAAAGATTGAGTAGACAACTTGATTTAAAGATAGTTGAGTATATGAATATGAATTAATTAACAAGTTTATTATATTGATATTAAAAATAGCAGTAAGAAGTATTATTAATAGTACTCCTCACTGCTATTTAGTTATAATGTTGATTAAAAAAATAATTTTAAAGATTATAATGCCCTATGTTATAAATATTTATAGAATAAAATTATTTAAACAAGGTATATATTTAATTAAATCGCAAAAATTTATATAATTTTATATTAATGTAATTATATAAAGAATTTCATATAATAATAAATATTTGGTTAAAAATGCTAATGTGGTAATTTCAATTATTGGTGTAATTTGGAGCTATATGATATTTTTTAGTTGAAAATAATGTCATATCTTGATAAAATAATAATTAAATAGTAGATTGTTCTGCAAAAAATGACCAATATAAGATATTCTTAAAGAGACTATTATATATTTTAATTTCACAAGTAGAGTAGACTAAAAAGTTTATAATAATTCATTTTTTGAAAAAGGCACACTTATCGAAAGGTAGGGTCGCAAAACTGAGGGTCTAAGGTATAATCTTATACTATGATTGCCAGATTACCAAAAGTGATTAGGAGGTATCATTCTATGCTATTCCTTTCATATTTTGGGGAATAGTTTTTTTATTTTAAGGATCAGTTTATTTGTTAGAAGAGATAATTTTTCTAAAAGTACTCTAGATAAGATCAATAATTTATGAAAATTAAAGGGATTAGGTGATAGTAATGTCTTGGAATCATAGGGTAACTGAAGAACAGGCTAAGAATATTGTTGATATTTTACACAAGGTAACAGGAAATAATGTTAATTTTATGGGGGCAGGTGGCAAGATAATTGCTACTAAACAGCCTGAGAGGTTAGGAACTATTCATGAAAGTGCAAAAAGGATAATGGAGGGGGAAGTGGATTATGTAGCAGTTACAGCTGAAGAGGCTAATAATATAGAAGGGGTCTTACCTGGTTATAATGGACCGATTGAACTAGATGGAAAGAGGATAGGATGTATTGGGATTACTGGAGAACCTTCAAAGGTGAAACCATTACAAGAACTGGCAGCAATAATTGTTACCGAAGAGATAAAGAAGGATTTTGCTAATAGAAGAAAAGAAGAGTTAAATAAAGAAATAGCTATGCAAATTGAAGATATTTCAGTAGCTATTCAAGAGATCGTAGAAGGCTCTGAAGAGATAGCTTCAAATAGTAGTTATATGGAGGAGATGTCTCAAAAGATAAGGAGTCAAATTGAAGAGATCAATAATATTTTAAGATTAGTAACTGATATTGTAAAGAGGACAAGGTTACTAGGATTAAATGCTTCAATAGAAGCTGCTAAAGCTGGAGAAGAGGGGCGTGGTTTTGCCATAGTTGCTGAAGAAGTACGTAATCTTTCATCCAATTCAGCCAATTCAGTTAAGAAGATAGAAGAAGAACTCTTTAAAATAAAGGATTTAATAGCTAATATATCTGACAGTATTTATCAAAATTCCGATACAACTAAGAAAGAAGCTGAAACATTACAATACATAAAAGATAATATAATAAATATTGAGAGAAAAGTAGTTGAATTAATTAAGTAAGTAATTCTATTTCTTATTAGTAAGTAGTCTGATTTTGAAGGGAGGTGAAGAGTAGTTTAGAGGTTTTTTGAATTATTTTTATTTATAAGTTCAAATAAGTATAGGGAAATGAGTGATGTTAGTTTTATATGATTAATGAAAGATGAATTGCTTAAATAAGAGTTTGATTCATATCTAAATAATTTAAAGTAAATAAATTAAGAATTGATATGACAAGCTAAAAAATATTAGGGGGAATTATTTATGGTACAAGGACCTTTGTTAATAGTGATTTTATTGGCGGCTATAGCTTTTATTGTTTTAATGACTGCTAAGGTTAGAATGCATGCTTTTTTAGTTTTATTATTAGCGGCTTTTGGAGTAGGAATACTTTCTGGAATGAATCCTTTAGATGTTATTAAGACTGTTACTGGTGGTTTTGGTGGTATATTAAGTTATATAGGTATTGTAATTATTGCAGGAACAATTATAGGAACACTACTAGAGAAGTCAAGAGGTACGTTGACTATGGCTAATACTGTTCTAGATTTCATTGGTGAGGCTAAATCTGCTTTAGCAATGTCTATTACAGGGGCTATTGTTTCAATTCCAGTTTTTTGTGATAGTGGATTTGTTATTCTATCTTCTCTTAATAAGTCTTTGGCTAAGAAATCTAAAACTTCTATGGCTACAATGGCTGTTGCCTTATCATCAGGATTATATGCAACTCATACTTTGATACCTCCAACACCAGGTCCAATTGCTGCTGCAGGAACATTGGGGGCAGATTTGGGAATGGTAATTATATTAGGACTGGTAGTTTCTATTCCTACCATTGGAGCTGGTTATTTATGGGCAACTAAATTTGCTGGAAATTATTATATTGAATCAGATATTGAAATAGAAGTAGAAGAAGAGAATGTGGAGTTACCAAGTAGATTTGATGCTTTTGCTCCAATAGTTATTCCTATTATTTTAATAACTTTAAAATCTATTGTAGATTTTCCTGCACATATTTTAGGAACAGGAAATCTTAAGTTATTCTTTGACTTTTTTGGTGATCCAACAGTTGCTTTATTAATTGGGGTTTTCTTAGGCTTTAGATTAATGCCTGAATTGAATGGTGAATATTTTAATGGTTGGGTTGGAGAAGGGATAAAAAATGCTGCTTCTATAATTATGATTACTGGTGCTGGTGGAGCTTTTGGGGCTGTATTAAAAGCAACTCCAATTGGAAGTTATTTAGGGACAACTTTAGCACATTATAATTTAGGTATCTTCTTACCTTTCGTTATTGCTGCGGCTTTAAAAACTGCCCAAGGTTCTTCAACAGTAGCATTAGTTACTACAGCTTCTTTATTATCTCCGCTTTTACCTGAATTGGGATTGGATGCAGGTATGGCTCAATCCTTAGTAGTAATGGCAATTGGTGCTGGAGCAATGACTATATCTCATGCTAATGATAGTTATTTTTGGGTTGTTAGTCAATTTTCTAATATGGATACATCTACTGCTTATAAAACCCATTCTATGGGGACACTTATCCAAGGTATAACAGCGATAATTACAGTTTATATTCTTTCTCTAATATTTATTTAATAGATGTCTTTATTTAAAAGAGGTGAATATCTTAAAAGTAAATAGTAAGAAAAGAATTATAGATGATTTGGTGAAGGAGTCTATACTAAAGTATTTAACATGTAATCCCTATAAAGTAGACAATAAAAAAATCTACTTTATAGGGATTTTCTATCTTTAATAACTTTTATAAATTATTGGAATTATTATAAATATTAAAATATTTGTTTTAATCCTTATTATCTTTCTACCAAAGTGGAATACTAATTTAAGACTAAGAACTTAATCAATTAACATTATCAAATTTACTGAGGAGCTAAAACAGATGATTAAACCATCATATATAGATTTGTATAAGTCAGGGGAATTAGAAGAAAGGGTAGAGAGAGCTTATCAAATATTGCAGGATTGTACTCTCTGCCCCCATCACTGCCATGTTGATCGTAGCAAGGGTGAGCTTGGTTATTGTAAAACTGGAGATAAGATTAGGATTGCTAGTTTTGGACCCCATTTTGGAGAGGAAGAACCTTTGGTTGGCAGTTATGGGTCAGGTACCATCTTCTTTAGCGGTTGTAACTTAAGATGTGTCTATTGTCAGAATTATGATATAAGCCAAGTTCCTGCTGGAGATAAGGTTGATAAGAAGGAATTAGCTCAAATTATGTTTTCATTACAGAAACAGGGTTGCCATAATATTAACTTTGTTACTCCTAGTCATATGATTCATTCTCTTCTAGCAGCAACTTTCGAAGCAGCTAAAAAAGGTCTTAAGATTCCTATTGTTTATAATTCAGGGGGATATGACGATTTAGAAGCATTACAACTTTTAGATGGGGTGGTTGATATCTATATGCCTGATCTTAAATATGCTGATGAAGAGATTGGGTTAAAGTATTCAAAGGTTAAAAAATATATGACCATTGTTAAGACTGCCTTAAAGGAGATGCATCGACAGGTAGGGGATTTACAGATAAGAGATGGTCTAGCTACCAAAGGATTAATCATTCGCCATTTAATATTACCAGAAGATCTAGCAGGTAGTGAAGAGATTATAAAATTCATCGCTCAAGAATTATCACCAAACACTTCTGTAAATATTATGGAACAATACTACCCAGCATATAAAGCTAAAGAGTATAAGGAGATTAGCCGCCGTATTACTTCAACAGAGTTTGATTATGCTATAAAGCTTGCCAAAAATGCTGGGCTTAACTTAATTTAAAGATAAGGGGTATTAATATGTTAAGTAAAGATAAATTATATGAGATTTTAGAAGAGATTGATGGAAAGGGATATAAAGCCTATAAAGGTATTGAAAATCAAATATATGATTTTAATTACTTCCAACTTACAATTCCTCACGTGCAAGGTGACCCCTTTGCTACTCCTTCCAAAGTCTTTATTAACATTAAACAAGAAGAGGCTAAATTTCCAGTTTGGTTATTTGGAAAGAAGATTCGTATTCATGCTACTTAAGATTTTCTTATCCGCCAGATTGATAGGTAGTCTTGAACTTTAAAGATATAAAGCTATCTTTTGGTAAAATAGTTGGATTTAACAATTATCTTTGCCTAATTGGTCTATAATAAATTAGACATTATTAAGATATATTGATATAATTATTCTGTTGTTTTAGTATTTTGGTAGCAATGGAATTTTATTAAAAGGATAGATAATAGGTGTATAAAGATTTTATATTCTTTAAATTCAAGATGCAACACTTGCTAGAATCCTTTTTTCTTAGGTTTAAAGTGCTATTTAAGCCCACTAGGGAATAAGACCTATAATTACACTAAAAAATCAAGGAGGAAGATTATGAAGAATTACATTAAGAATTTTGTGTTAATGTTTATGGTAGCTTTGCTAGGAATAGTATCTGTAAATACAACTGTATATGGAGAGGAGTTAGGGGAAGTCTCTTTGCTTGATAAGATAAAAGAGATATATATGGTCGATGCTGATGCTGAAAGTAAGAATGTTCCTTTTGTGTATTACATAAATGAAGCAGGGTTTATGATAGGAGATTTTTATTATAATACAAACCTATTTGATAATGAGACAAAACTTACTTCAGTTATTATGTATGCTCCAGGAAGTGGCATGATTACTTCTTTTAATGATTTAAGAGATTATCCTTTAGGAGATAAGTTATCTTTAGGTGCAAATCTTAAGGTGATTAAATATAATGATATTAAAAATGGTGCTATTGGTAATGATAGTTCTAATGAAGAGATTCCTGCAGAATATATAGAGGCTTTGCATCAATATAAGAATATAGATAATACAGAAGTGCTTGATCCTTTTGAGAATACTAAGAGAAATCTTGTATTCGCAGCTGCTACTGGAAAACTATCAAAACAGCAGGAAGCGTATTTAAGACAAGCATATTTAAGTGATGAAGAAGAAGAAATTTTAGATGTGTTACAGAATTCAGAGAATAGAGATAAATTAGATGGATATCAATTATATCATGGGTGGAATAATAGCTTAGGATTGAATCTAACTTATGATATTAATGAAAATAATGCTATTATTGGTGAGTACCATTATGAAGAGTTGACCAGTCAGGTTAAAGATTATAAATCAGACACTATCTCTGTAGCTTGGGAGAATAAAGAAATAGATAATGAGAATAATCCAAGAGAAGGGCACCGTGTTATTAGTAAGGTTAAGAAGAGCTTAGATTTATTAGGTCATGATGATGAGAACAATTGGGATTATATGAAGTATACCTTAGATTTCAGAAAGTACTTTCCAGTATTTAAGAATTCAACCTTAGCAGTTAGAATGAGAACCCAATCTACTACTGGAGAGAAGAGAATAGATGAAGAAAGAAGTGCTTTGCGTAAATTTGAAACTGGAGACCCAACTGCTGAGGTCTACACTTATGCTCCTTTTTTTGATATGTCGTTATTGGGTGATTTAGATACAATGAAGGGTTATAATTACTATCGCTTCTATGATAATAATTCTGTGCTATATCAAACAGAATTAAGAGTACCAATGGATCATATTTTAAATGGTTTACAAGGGAATATCTACTTTGAAGCAGGTAGAGTAAGTGCTGACTTTGATAAGGATTTATTTACTAAAGATATGCACTATTCAGGAGGTTTAGGAGTTAGATATTTCTTCAATGAACATGTAATAATTCGTACTGATATAGGTGCTTCTGAAGAGGGAGTACAATTTAGAATGAATATTGGTCAAACCTTCTAGTAAATAATATAAAAGTCCTGATGATTCAAATTATCAGGACTTTCTTCTTTTAGTGATACTTATTATCTATATTTGCTAGAAGGACTTCTTTATAAGGATAGAGAAGTATTATCTGTTATATAGTTATAGACAGGAGGATATATTATGGAGATAAAAGGAATTGCTACATCTATTGTAGATAGATTGGTCGATAAGACTGTGGAGTTAGGGCAAGGGAGGATAGCAGGGTTGATTGGTTTTATCAATTCTGAAGGATATATAGATTCTGCCTCAGAGATGGTCTTTGGAGAAGGTGTCTCTTTACGGAAGGTCTTATCTAAGATTAGTACTGAAGATAATTTGACCTTATTTGAATTGATCAACCTCTTACCTGAAAATGCGGTATTAGTTAAGACTGACCCAGGTTCTACGGGGATTATTGAGCATCCAACAGGAGTCGACTTATTGAATATTCCCATCGTCAAGATTGGGGTCAAGATGGGGAGGAAATCTGGGATAGGTGTTGTTTATCCAGATGGTAGAATCTTTGATCTAATCAGCCATGAGGAAGATCTAGAATTAAAGAAGCTGATGGTTGAGACTATGGAAGAGGAGCATGCTTTGGTACAGGAGATTTATAATTTAGGACATGATTTTTTAGAATTCTATCAAAAGTTACCTGAAGTAGATATTCCAGAGAGGGTTTTTGATCTAAATAAAATCAAGGCTTCACTAAGAGTAGATACTATAGAAATTAACTCTATAGATGAGGCTTTAGTAGAGGAGTTAGTTAAAAGATCAATGGAGATAGAACAAGGTGTAGAGGTAGGTACTATAGCCAAGGTAGTAGATGGTCATGTAATAAAAGCTGGTGAAATAGTAATTGGAGGAATTGGTTATGTTCCAAGTAGGAAGCTCTCTTCAAGTTATACCAATATCACTGGAATTTCAACCTTTGAAGTCTATAGTAAAAAAATTCCCTTAGAGACAGTAATTGTTCATACCCATCCTGGAGGAACTGGAGTAATGCATAGTGGTGATGCTGAGAATGGTCCAGATTTATTTGGTAGACCAATCATTGCTATAGGACATGACCAGAAGGGTAAGGTTAAAGGAGCGACAGTTATTGAGGTAAGCTCTAAAATAGCTAAATTAGATGAAGAATATAGTTATGCCAATGATATGTATAGTGAAGCAGAGACTGTAGATGAAGAGATTAAGTATAGGAACATGATGCATGATATCGATAAAGAGTATACTAAACTCTCCAAAGCGATTAAGATTTTATAAGTTTTAAGCTTATACATTTAATTAAGAATTGAATAATGTTACCAAAATAATATTAGATATTCTAAACAGAATATTGATAGAGGTATAATAGATATATGTTCATTATCCCCAAAAGAGGATCTGTTTTGAAGGAATTCCGAATAGATTTTCAATAGGTTTATAATGAATAGTCTATTCTTTCACCATCCAATAGTTGAGTTATTTATAAATAACTCAACTATAGCAGTAGGAGCTGAGAGGTTCCTACTGCTATTTTTTTATTATCTATTAGATTTAATTGGGATTTTAGTATTAAGATAGAGGTTTTTCTATAATTATAAAGAAATAAATTTAGAAATAATAAAATTAAGATCATGTTACTAGATTAATAATTGCTTGTAAAGTAGTAGAAAATAACTTATTTTAAATTTACTAATCTATATAAGTTGAACTAATGATTTTAATAAAAGATATAAATCAAAATCTTTTTTGACACAGACTAAAATCTGACTTAAAAAATTTAATAACTTTATGTTTTTTATCTTTTAGTCAGTATTCAATCTGCGTTTAATATATTCTTTGGTTTTAAATCCTTAAAATCTTTTTAAGTACTAATCTATTACGAAAAAATAAATTCTACATATATAGAGTGTAAGGAAGATAATCACGTTACTTATTTCATAAGGAGGAGTGAAAATTGAAAAGAGAATATATGTTAGAACTTTTCCGCCAGTACACAGAGGGATGGAAAGAGTGGAATAAAGCTATGATTTTAGGATGTTTAGATTCTAATTCTGTAATTACTGAATTTAATGGTCAAAAATTTGCTGGAATAGAACAGATAAAGAGATGGTTAAGTGATTGGGAGAATGAAGGAAATAAAGTAACCCAATGGGAGATTAAGAGTGGCTATTATGATTTGGAATCTAGGGTAGGAGTATTTGAATGGATTTTTACTTGTTTTGTAGGTAGTGATAAGTATCATTTTAAAGGAAGTAGTATAGTTAAGTATCAAGGGAATTTGATAAAAGAGATGAGAGAGTATCAAATGGAAGCAGACAACTATTATCCATATGGAGATAATTAAAATTATGCTTAGTGATTAAACTTAAAAAGGGGATGGTAGACAAATGGCAAATAAGTTCTGTTTAATTGGAGGCTTAGGACCAGACCAGAGTCAACAATTGATTATTATAAGTTAATTATTGAGTATTATCAGCGATTAAAGGGGAAAGAAGAGTATCCCGAAATTTTGACTAACTCTCTGAATGTAAATAGGTTGCTTGGTATGGTGGCTAGAAGGAATTTTGATAAATTAACAGAGTATCTTTTATCTGCTATAGAAGAGAGATATAAAGCAAGTGCTAATTTAGCAGCAATTGGTGCAAATACACTATATATTATATTTGATAGAGCAAAAAATTTATCATCAATCCCCCTTATCAGTATAGTTGAAGAGACAGCAAAGAGAGCAGAGGATTTGAAGATGGAGAGAGTAGGGTTACTTGGAAATAAATTTACTATGGAGGAGGACTTCTTTAAAAAGGAGCTATTAAGATTTGGGGTAAAGACAGCTGTACCTAATTATTAAGATCAAGAGTATATCCATACAGATTAACCAATCAAACAGGGAGGTTGATCCTCAGTTCATAAAATCAGCAATCAATATTCAGAGAAGATAGTTAAGGCACTTTATGTTAATCAAATACTGGTAGGCTTTTTTGATAAATATTTCGATGGTCCATGACTACAGGCTTAAAAAGTTAATGGGAAACAGCTAAAAGGGCTACTGGTCAGATATAACGGAAATTGAATTACAGGGTTGAAAGATTGGAAGAGAAGATTTACAAGTCTATTTTGAGATTTGACCAGAATTTGAGTTTGATGAAAAGTTATTTGAGAATTTCTCAAGGTAAAGATTATTAGTTTAGCTTTATATTTAGCCTTTGATATGGTAGAAAGTATAGAAGATAGGCTGGAAGTAGTTCGGTGTTTAGAAAAGGTAATGGATAAAATTGATAAGATAGATTCCATAGTATAAATTTTAGGAGGACTAATAATGAATAAAGAAAGTTTAGTTACAGAGAATTGGAATCTTGGCAAGATAACCTTTATTAAAGAACTGGATTCTTTTGCTAATAAAGTATATTTAATTACTAATGAAGCAGATGAGAATTATATTTTAAAGGAACAGAATTGTCCGGAAAAGGTAGAGAAAGAAAATAGATTATTAGCTCTGTTAGAGGAAAATTTACCTGTTGCTGCTCCGTTGCCTACAAAAGAAGGGAAGTATTACCTAGCAGAAAGAGATATAAACTATGTGTGCTATCCATTTTTAGAAGGGGATAGCTTTGCTAATCATTATGACGGAGAGTGTATAGAACGGGCCAATTTATTGGGTCAAGCAATAGGGGAATTGCATTATTACTTGAGGATGATAGAGCTTGAAGAGTATGAAGAGAGTAATTTGATAGAAGATATTCTTAAAGATGTTAAAAATATTGTTAAGCAGAATAAAGATGCTTTTGATTATGATTTTTTTTAAAGATAATTGAAGAGTTTAAAGAGGAAATGATTCCAATTTATAAGACCTTACCTAAGCAGATAATCCATCGGGATATTCACCCTGGAAATATTCTCTTTCAAGGTAAGAAGTTATCTGGCTTTATTGACTTTGAACTCTCCTTAAAGACAGTAAGGATATTTGACCCTTGTTATTGTGCTACTAGTATACTGATAGCAGGTTTTGAAGATAGAGAGAAAAGAGAAGTTTGGTTAGAATTATTCATTGAATTACTACAGGGTTATGGGATGAAGAATAAATTAACTAAGGAAGAGCTGGGTAGTTTGATCTATATACTATATTCAATAGAATTAATTTTCATTGGCTTTTCTTGTGATAATGATATGATTGATGCCGCTAGATATAATCAGAAGGTTTTAAAGTGGTTATATGGGAATAAAGGATTAATCAAGAATGCTCTTAAGAATTTAGAATAACAAAATTAAAAGAGAATAACGAGAAAAATTGAAGTGGTTTACATAAATTATAATTAAAACTTTGACATGTAGTTAATGGTGAATATATACTATATATACAATTGAATAAAATATAAAATAATATAAGCAAAAGGGGGTTGTGAACTATGATTTATATACTATTAGCCATAAAGATTTTTCAATTTAACCGTTTAGAAATCAATAAATTTTCACGACCCACCTGGCAAGAGATACTAAATCAAATTAATTATATTTATGTAACTATCAACTATCTTTAAAACCACAGGTCTTCGTGACTTGTGGTTTTTTTGTCTTTAAATTAGGAAGGCGAGAAGATGAAGATTAATAAGAAGTAAGGAGTGTAGGTTATAACAGTATTAAATAATAATAAGTTATATTCTTTACATAATTATATTGATGTTAAATGCCATAGATTTTTGATTATTGTTCAAAAGAAGTGATAATTAATATATTAATTCTATTTAATGGGGTGAATCAAGTGGGTAAGAGAATGACCTTTAATGAAGATGTGGAAAATTACGATAAGTTCAGACCTACATATCCTAGAGAATTGTTTAGGGAGATTATTGATTATGCAAACTTGGATTTAAAGAAACATTCACTTGAAATTGAGATAGGAACTGGTAAAGCAACTACACCAATTTTAGAAACAGGTTGCTTAGTTACAGCAATTGAATTGGGAGATAAATTAGCAACCTATTCAATAGATAAATTTAGTAGTTACAATAACTTTAACATTGAGAATGTCTCCTTTGAAGGTTATAAATGTGACCCTAATAGTATTAATTTAGTTTATTCAGCTACTGCATTTCATTGGCTTCCAGAAAAGATTGGTTATTCCAAGGTCTTTGATTTACTTAAGAGTAGCGGTGTGATTGCTCTTTTTTGGAATCGTCCCTTTGTTGGAAGAGAGGATGATCCTCTTTATAAGGAAATTCAATCTATCTACAATAAATATAGACCATCAAATAAGGTTCTGATTGAAGATGATCAAGAGATCTATAATAAGAGAATTGACACGATTAAAAAGTATGGTTTCATAGAGGTAGAGTTTAAATTGTTCCATCAAATCTAGAAGGTTTATGGAAAGGATTATGTGTGTTTGTTAAATACCTATTCAGATCATCATATCCTTCAAGGCGCAATTTGAAACTGAAATAAAATCTACAATAAATAGATATGGTGGTATTTTGAATGTCTATAATACTGTAGATCTGTATTTAGCAAGGAAACCTTGATTTGATGCTTAAAGAGATGGATGATCTCAAGCATTGTATCGATATTGTTAATATAGCAGCTGATGGTATTGGATTAAATCTTGATGAGGTTAGGACAGAGGATCGTAAAAAATATTTGAAGAAGGGGTACATCTCAAGGCAAATAGAAAAAACACCTACTCACCACAAGTAGGTGTTTTTTCTATTAATTCTTTGTAAAATTGGGATGTACCTCGAAAGGAGGTCAATTAATGAAAAAGTCTATAGCCACAGCAATAATTGCTGCTTCACTATTAATATATTCTTTCTTAATTATAACAGATAGTGAAACAGATATCAAGGTGATTGAACTACCTTGATATTAAAGGGTTGATTGATAAATTAGCAGATACTATTGGCAATGTCAATGGGATTAACTATACTGTCAAAGACAATTAAGAAGAGTGGATAGGATGGAACTAAACTTAACTGAAATGTTGAAGAGTATCAGTAAAGGTTATCATAAAATCGTACAAGTTCGTAAAGATGGAGGAATCAGGACCTTAAAGAATGATAATAACCATCTTCATACTTTTTCCGTGATATTAGAAAGGGTAATCTGAAGAGGTATGAAATTGATGGAGACCGTAAAGTAATCCTTAAATTTATTAATGACTCTATCAGTGATAGATGAAAAATCATCTTAGCTATACGACTTATTCAGTATCAGGTTACACCTCATAAAAGAGAGGTAATAGATGATGAATTGATTAGTAAGCAGCTAGGTCTATGCTTATTAGTTGATATAGGTCAAACTCAGAGAATAACTGACACAATATAGAGCTTGGTGATAAGGGTTTAGCTAAGGTGGTTTAATGAAGTGAAGGCTTATAATTAAACTTTTTGATATAGAAGTTGTGAAATCAGATTTTTTAAGTGTAGAAGAGCAAGAGAATAAATTTAATATGAGTTGGGTTATAACGCCCGCTCCAGAAGATTTACAAACTATAAAAAGGTGATGGATGTAGAAGATGATAACTGATACTAATCCAGCTAAAAGGTCTGAGCTTGAATACTTAATTATTTAGCACAATTTATGGGAGATATAAGAATATTTAGTTAGTTTTATATAATTGAAATAAATAAATATAAATAATGAGAAAAATAAAATATACATAATAAATTTATAATTTTTTGAAATTGATGTAATTTATGATATAATATAATTATAATTTGGCAAAAGAATGCAATCCATGTAAAGAATTAGTGTTTTTAGGTTGAAATTATAAGGGGTGGCTTTGGTTATCCTCTCAATCAAAATAGGATGGTTGTATTGTGGCTAATACTAGATGTCTAATAGATGAAAAGGATTTGAAAATGTTTAACGCAGAATTAGCAGTTGAAATAGGTTTGAATGAAGCTATATTCTTATAACAAGTAAATTACTTTATCGCTGAAGTTCAGGAAGGCTTAGCAGAGATTCCAAAGAAAAATTTAAGAGGAGGTAAAGAAGGTGAAGAACAATCGATGATCTTTAAGCGAATAGATAGAGTTAAACAGGTTGGATATAAGCAGATATGGGAGTTGCAAAATGGGAGAGTAGATAAATCCCAATTTGTTTGCCAGCTCTGTTGTGATAAGGAGATAATAGTAAGCAAAGTTAATGGTAAATTTACTGCAGAAGACTGTAAGTGTCGACAAGAGAAGGAGATTAAGGCTAAAAAGGAACAAGAGCAGAAGAGGTATGAGCAGAATATCAAATCTGCTGAGATAAGAGAGGAGTTTAAGGGCAAGACCTTTGCTGATTTTAAGAGTTTAGCAGGTAAGAGAGAAGCCAAGCTAGCAGCAATGGACTATGTTGAAAATTTTGATATTTATGAGAAGAAGGGTATTGGGTTGACCTTGGTTGGTAAATGTGGCAGAGGTAAAACTTTATTAAGTCATATTATTGGACAAGAGATAATCAAGAAAGGCTATACAGCCATCAATATAGTAGCCAAAGAGTTTTATGAGGATATCAAAGTAACCTATAACAATTCAAACAAGAATACCAGTGACTTAGTTACTTCTGCTAAATTAGTGGATCTATTAATCATAGACAATCTAAATGCTGAAAGGTTTGGAGCAGATGAAATAGACAAGCTCTTTATCATTATCAATTACAGAATTGAGAATAAGAAACCAACAGTTATCAATTCCACAGGAGATTTAGATTATCTTAACAAGAGACTAGCTCTTGATCATGTCAGCAAATTAATTGGCAAAAATGGAGAGCCAATTAAGGTGGGTGGAATAGATATGAGAGCCAAGCAAGGCGAATTGATAACAGATTTGAGGAATAAGAATATTAGTGGGCTTAAAAGAAGGTTAGAAGATAGTTACTAAAAACTTAGTCGTTTATGACTAGAGAAATGGAGGAAAAAAGAATGAGAGAAAGAATTAAAGTAGATTTTTTCAAAGAACTTTCAACTAAAGAATTGATAAAGGAATTAAAGGGTAGAGAGGATATCGAAGTTATTGATTGCAAAGAAGAAGACTTGATTGGACCTTATCATGTAAGTGATGAGATTATCATTAAGTTTGGTAAGTAAAAATTATCTACTACCCTGTATCCATCAAAGACCAAGTGGCAGAGAAAGACAGGCTCATAACTCCTAGATTAGTATAGACTAGAGCATGGAATAACTCAAGGCAAAAACTAAAAATCAAGAGGAGGAGGCACCTAGTTATTATTCATTTTAAGTAGCTGGTCTTAGCTTAAGATCAGCTGCAAATAATAGTTTATTAATACTGGAGGTGTTAAGATGGATATATTAGGCATAGGGAATTTAATTAAAGATGGCTTAGACACATTTTGTGAGACTATAGATGACTTCCATACCTCTGAAGAAGAGAAGTTGCAGGCTAAAGAAAAGATAAGTGTAATAGAAAATGAGTTGACCAATAAATTAATTGAGGTCAAAAGCAAGAATTAGAGTCAAAGACAGAAATATTAATAACAGATGCCAAAAGCGATAATTGGTTATTAGAGAGCTGGAGACCAATTACTATATTATCTCTAGTAGGAATCTATGTGCTTATCTTAACCAATAATTATATAATAGCTCCTGCAATTGCTAAATATACAGATATAGCTAGTGTTCAATTCAGTATTCACCAGATTTGGGAGGTATAATCAAACCTATATTAGGTACTTTTACTTTTGGTAAAAGTGCTGAGATTGTAGCTGGAAGGGTAAGTAAATCTCATGATAGCAATATAAGGGGTACTATGAAATAATTATCATTAGAGGAATATTAAATTATATCACCTCTAGGTAAAAAATGTTATAAAATTTAAAAAATGGTATAATAAAAGTAGCACCCAACCATCTTGGGTACTACTTATGGAACCTCCTAAATACTATGGAAAGGGGGTCCTAATATATGAAATGGTTAAAATTAATTATGATTATATTAGACATCCTCAGAATTTTACTCAATATAATTAACAAGTTATCATGACTTGTTAAAGCATTGGTGAAGGGTTTATAGGAGAGTTCCAAACACTTTAGGTATTAGCCAATATCTAAAGTGTTTTTTATTTTAATTCTCTTCCTACTTTTGTTATTATACTATAATAGAAAGGTAATTATTATAATGATAAAAATTAAATAACTTAATACTTATATCTTTTTTATCTATTTAGGTTATAATGAATATATATTCGTCAAAAATATAGCTAATAATATATATACGTATTATTTCTAAATTGATAAATTATTTTAGTACCTTTTTTTCAGTTTTTAGATTATAATACAAATCCATAAATTAGGATTAACTATAATAGATAATGTTATACAATAAATATTCTTAATTTAAAACTGCATGATGAGTGGGACAATAAAAATTAAAATTTGGCGAAGGGTTATCTTTTCAAAACCGAAGAGATTTCTCTGAGGAAGTACTCTTGGGGTGAATCTACATGAATTAGTATTAATAAATAATTAAAAGAACCCCTTAAAACTTATAAATATTTTAAGATTGTATCTTTTTACTGCTCTTATTCGTGGTTTCTTATTATTTCAAGACTACTTCCTCAGTCGACAAAAAAAGTCTTCTTCAGAGCGTTTGTGTTAATTAATCTGAGGCTACTTTGTTTTTATTCCACTTTAGATTTGGTGAGTATATATAGAAGAATTTTTGGAGTAAATTAACATATGAGGCTGATTTGAATATAATAATGTATATCAAATTAGAGGAAGGAGTGATTTTGTGGGTGACTATCGTCGTTATCAGCAACCACCACGCCGTGGTAGATGTCCTAGAGGAGCAAGGGAATATATAGTTAGAGCAGGGGATACATTTTATTCAATAGCAGGATACTTTAATACAACAGTTGATGAATTAATGAGATTGAATCCAGATATTAACCCAGATAGACTTAGAGCTGGTCAAATTATCTGTGTTCCAGCAAGAGGACGAAGAAGAGGATCTTGTCCATACTATTAAACTGAGATTAGAAGGAAATTTAACTAGAATAACATTGAATTTAGGAGGCTAGATCAAAATAAGCAATAAACTGCTTATCTAAATTAACAAGTGGTTTATTGCTTATTAATTTTCAATTATGATGGATATATTTTAGAGTTTAGAGATTAATAATTATAAAAAATTTCTGTTTTATGTTTAGAGTTTTGTTTGTTTTTTAATTCTGTTAATAGTTCTTTAGTAAATCCACCTAATTTATAGTTATCAATTTCATCTAAGTCTACCCAGTTATATTCTTGTGCTTCCTCATTCAATGTTACACTATATGAATCGGTTTTACATATATAGTCGATGAATATGAAGTGCTTTTGCTTATGAAAATTATCACTATAAATGCTTTCTTTTAAGCTTATTAATTTGATATCATATATTTCTAATCCTGTTTCTTCTAATATTTCTCGTTTTAAAGCATCTTCCATGCTCTCGCCTAATTCGATGTGTCCACCAGGAATTACATACTTATTATCCCACTTGTGAGATTTACAAAGAAGTATCTTGTTATCAGGATTAAAGATAATAGCTCCAACAGTAGGCTCAGGATATTGCATTAAATCACTCCTCTTTTAAGTTAATAAAATATAATCACTAATAGAGTAAGGGGACTTTTAATTCCATATATATTTCTTACACTTACTTAATAATTAAAGTCCCCAGTAATGGTTAGAACCTTAAATAACCCTAATATTAGCTTTAAAGGATAATAAGAGATAATTCCTAATCCAATACCTAATAATCCAAAAATGATTGGAGCAAGAAAAAAAGAAGCTATTCTTACCGAAATTCCTTGGAAAGTAGTAAATCCAAGTGTAGTTTTAACAGGTAGCTTTAATAAACTACCTAGCAAGGCTATACTTCCAATAATTGTATCGAAAGATGAATAAATAAGAGCAGATAATTTAATCAGGGATTGAAAGGATATTTTTTTAATCGATATCTTATTCAATGGCTGATTCCTCCTTTGACTTTTATTAATATTAGAATTTATACTATGTACTAGTAAGATAGAGTAGGGGAGTATATTAGCTAAATTTAGTATTTATATTTAACATCCTATCTGACATTATGATTTTCTTCTTTATTTATATTAAATTAGCGATTATATAATACTCATAGCATTTATGACGTCGTTATCATGATAAAAGATCTCGAAGGGTAGAGGGTGTTTACTTTTTAATATATTAGATGAAGTATTTTAGTATCCTAAATCTTCATCAACTATAATAATTTTAATTCTGTCTTTTTTAAGCTGTCTCTTTATTATTGTGATATTATTACATATTCTGTCCTTTGAATTACAGTCTACACAATATCCAGCTTTGGTACATGGAGTATTTTTATTAAGTCTTTTTGCATCAATAGGGGCTGCTATATTCTTAACTCTCTTTTCAGCTTCTTCTAAATCTTTAACTACTTTATTTCTGCTAGCTACAATTATTGTGCTTCTAAAATTTATATCAATACTCCCCAACTAACTTCCCATCTTTATCATACAACCTAGCAGGATCACCATCGTTATTCCAAATATAACTGTCTGTCCACTTTAGATTATTAGGACCACTTTTAGCATTTTTACCACTCGTTATTTTGATAATAGCACCTGCCTTAATAATGGTAGCAGGAGGGAAGATAAAACTTTGTCCTCCTTTAACACTGACTAGCTTCCAGCCTGAGATATCTATAGTACTTTCATGTGTATTCTGAATCTTTACTATCTCTTTTTTAAGGTCTACACTTGCTATCCGTATCTTGCTACCTGAGTTATTATTAGTATCAGTCATAGCAATAGGAACGGTATTAAACTTGATTTTCTTACCATCACTAATAGCTAGAATAGTACCTTGTCTATCGGTACGATAGATTTTTACGCCATGTAGGTTAAGTCTATTTATAATTATTGGGTCAGGATGACCATATTTATTATCTTGACCAACTGAGATAATCGCATATTTAGGATTTATTTTTCTTAAGAATAGGGCGGTAGTAGAAGACGCACTGCCATGATGCCCAACCTTTAATATATTAGAATGAAGGTCAACCCCTAAAGCCAGTATCTCATGCTCAGAATCAACCTCAGCATCTCCTGTGAATAAGAAGGAGGTATCTTGATAGGTGACCTTAATTACAGCAGACCAATTATTAAGCTCGTGATAATTAGTTCCTATTGGAGCGATAATATCAACTTTTAAATTATTATTAGAGATTAAATTTAGCCCAGCTCTAGCGGGGGTAATGGATAAGTTCTTTCTTTTAGCTGCTAATAAAACATCTTTAAAGGTCTTAGTAGTGTGAGTAACCTTAGGCATATATATCTTAGATATATTGAGGCTAGAGATTACATTATCTAAGCCACCAATGTGGTCTTCGTGAGGGTGGGTTCCAATAAGGTAATCAATCTTACTAATATTTAAGTTTCTGATATAGTTAACTATCAAGTTACCAGCATCATTATTGCCAGCATCTATTAGCATATTCTCTCCATTGGGAAGCTCAACTAGGGTAGAGTCAGCTTGTCCTACATCAATAAAATGAATTTTGAGTATCTGTTCCTGGGCAAAGGAGAGAGTAGGGATGAATAGGGCTAATAATATAAAGATTAATATGATTGGTAGAATTGTGTTTTTTAATTTTGACAGTGTTATGACCTCCTTAATTAGGTATAATGGAATCTTTAGCTTACTCTTTACTTTTCCATATCATTAAATACTCTTTCTCATTTAAATCTTTATCGATTAATTCTTGCTCTATTGTAAATCCATTTGTAGAATAGAATTTATAAGCTCTATTATTTTTCTGGAAAACTTTTAATTCTATATATTCTTTATCTTCTTTAACATAGTCTAATAACCTTTTTCCATAACCCCTACTTTGAAATCTACTATCAACAAATAATGCTGCAAGATAGTTATCTACCATTGAGATAAATCCTCTTAATTGATTAGCTTCCTCTATGATATAAGTATCTGATAATGGGATATATTCTTCTTTCATATCCTGCTGTGATGCTTTCCAATATTCTTTATCGATAAAATCATGTGCTTTTAAGGATACTTCATACCAGAGCTGAACTATTTTATTGATATCATCCTTAGTGCTTTTTCTTATCATCAGATCATCTTCCTTTCCTTAAAGCTAAGAACTTCAGTTTCTTTTCTATTCTATATTGTTAGTTAGGAAAAGTTTATCATTATACGCCATCGCATAAGTAAATATTTTAAATATTTAAACTGCTTGATAGATACTTATTATTTGATACCAAAAGTCTATCACTAGATACTTTACTCAATCTTTTTGTCAAATTTGGATGTGTAGAAGAAACTTCTGATAACCAAATCCAAAATCCTCTTTCTTCTTTAGATTGATTAATTATCTCTTCTAAATTGATCTTCTTATACATCTTTTTTCCTACTCCTAGAACTAAAAGTCCAAAGATTGCTCCATCTGGTGCTAATTGAACAGCTATTTGGTCACATGTATATTCACAAGCTCTAGAATAGGCTGAACCTAAGAAAGGTATAAACATAGCTGGAGATAATAAGTATCGCCACTTCAAATGTTTCCTTTTAAGGTGTGCTAACTCATGTGCTACAACAAATCTAACTGCTGCTTCACCTTCTTCATATGCTAATTCTAATACATCAGAATAGATAATAACAAAATCTCTTCCCAAAAATCTAGTTGCAAATGCATTTAACAGTCCACCAGCTTCTAGAATATAAATTGAAGGTGTTCTTTCTAAGCCTAACTGTTTTGATAGTTGTTCAGCTGTTTGATAGATTTCAGGAAATTGTTTGTTTGAAACTCTTATGCCATTTCCTCTAATATGTCCAACATATAAACCATGAGAGACAAAACCCATCATACCAAACAGAAATAAATAAAAAATCCCAATAATTGAAAAAACTAACCCTACATATATAAGTAAACTGATGACAAGCATTAAAATAAAATACAATTTTTCCTTCGGATTAACTTCAAATCTCATAATTAATTCTCCTTTAGGTTTATTTTAATATCATTAAAATTGCGATGGCGTATAACTTATATTTGTTACATTAGTGCCTCATAATCAAGATAATGATATTTAAGGCATTAATATCATAGAGATCTTATATTTTTAAAAGGTAGGGAGTTAATTTAATATAATTTCTATATTATACTACAATTTTCGCGATTAAGTCAAAATAAAAACCTCAATGTATTATTATCTAAAATAATGAGCTTTTTAGATTCCACCCTCAAATTCAATACTATAATCATCTACTTGTGATAAGTAGCCAGCTGTAGTTACATTAAATGGCTTAGTTTGATTATTGGCAAAATTATTGATGTGTATATAACTAGTTCCAATAGGGGAACCTGAATTATTGTATAATCTAATTATAAAAGTAGTTAATTGATAGTCTTTACCAGTTTGATTAGTTAATTTTCCACTAATATTAATTCTGCCATTATTTCCTCTTAGTTTGATAGCTCTATAGACGAATCCAGGGCTTATAATCTTTTCATCTTTATCATCTGGTAGGTCATTGGATATAGATTCCTTGGATATCCATCCTTCAACTTTTACCTTAATCCATTTGTCAGTTGAACCTATTATCTCAACTTGAGTATTTTTAGGAAGAGTAGCTATAGCTCTTCCATTTGGTTCAATTCTTAATTTCTCTTGGTTTACTTTGATAAAGAAGAGTTGCTTAGCCCAAGCTGTTAGTGTTAGCAATAGAATAAAAAGAATTATAGAGAAGATTATCTTCTTTTTAATGTTAATCACTCCTTAATATTAGTTATCATTATATTTATTAAATTTCATCAAATATTCTAACTACCAAGTTAAAACCTTCTGGTTTATCAGTGGAGTTTTCTCTTAATTTACCATTAATTAAAAGTCTACTGATTATAGTTTTATCTCTGGTATCTCTACTATACTTTACTAAAGCAGTCTTACCCTTCTCTACAGTAAAAGAATGTGATCATGCTAAAGTGACATCTTCCAAGGTTACTTCTTCTACATTTTCATCATAATAGTAATACCTATAGCATTTGTTTTTATTATCTCATATTTAACCTTATATTCTGATAAACTACTAGATGATGAATAACTACATCATTAACAAATAAGCTTAAAGTTAAAATAAGCAAAATTAAAAATATTCTTTTCATTTAAATCATCTTTCAATTTTTAGTCTCTAGATAAATTTAGTTAAATTATATATGTTATAATATCATAGAGTTATGATAGTTTTAAAGGAAGTAGGGGAAATTTTAACGGGTTATCTAGGTATTATACTATAATTATTGGCTATTGAGTAGAGAATATCCTGCGTTTAAAGATATTAATACTCCTAAATTTTAATTAAGGATACGTATATCTAAAAGCAGAAAAGAAGCTGAAGAAACTAAAGTAAAGTAGCCATACAGGCTTATGTAGCTTAGATGCCAGCAAACCTATAAATCTAATTCTCCAATCTTTAAAATTCTCTCTTATAAATCATCCTCCTTAATAGTTTAATCTAGTAAATATAAAGACCTAATAATAAAAATTCTATTCCTAATAAAATTATAATAAAATCTAATACCCATAATTTATTACAACTGTTTTCTATCAAATTAATGAATTTTTTGATATCCCATAAGTCTGAACAAACAAATCTTAAAAAGACTGAATAACATGATTATACCAATTAGTGAACTATAAGAAAAGTCTTTTATTTATGAAAAATATGCTACCATATTAATTAATATGATAGCATATAAATCGGTACTCACAAGTTAATCTTAGGAATAGAATCTAGCATCTCTTGCCATAGCAAATCTTTCACACTCCTGGGCACAGTTATAACAGACTCTACTACAATGTTGTGAGGGCTGATCAGGGAATTTAGCACATTCTCTGCTACAAGCCATACAGATATCTGCACACAATTCTGCTATATCTCTAGCAAAATAGCTATCTCTAGCAATATATTTGGCAGTTAAGGCACAGATATCTGCACAATCTCTCAATAGTTCCAACTGTCTAATTCTTGTTTGAAAATTTGGTCTTCTCATAACATAACTAGTCATATCTTCACAAATCATTTCACAATCTTGTATAGTTGTTAATAAACGAGTTAGGTCTCTGTGCAAAGTAATACCCCCTCTCTTATTGTATAATCATTACATTATTATTATATTTAGGAAAGATATGGTTGGTGATTAAGAAATTAAATTTAAAATGTTATTAATTTACCTTAGAATAACTATTGGAAATTAGATCACAAATTAACAATATTAGGTTCTGCTTCATATGATATATTAAATTGAGAGAAAAGGGGGGGATAAGTAATGGGTGACTATGGTGATAATCAATTTATTTGGATAATTATTCTATTATTCTTCTTAATGCCTTTATTTGAGTAGATATAATTATTTGCAATAGTATCTTTCTTGAAGTAGATAATATCTAATGCCCCCGTTAAATTTATCGGGGGTTTTATAAATTATAAAGGTTGGAGTGTATTACTAGAAAGAAATTCTTGACAAATGTTAAAAATGTTATTGTAATAAGGAGGATATGAGATCCCAAAAGGTGCTTGAAGAATTTGATGATTTTTTAAAGGCTTAGCAAAATACCGATGGCTATTTTGCTAAACATGAAGAAAAGAACGGTCAAGATTAATCAGGATATTGATCTATATTTAGACCTTGAGCAGGAGAGCCGATTACTTATCGTCATGATAGTGAACGTAAGCTCTATTTAATTGTAATCTAAGTGAAGGGGACAGTTAAAGATAAGAGAGAAGTTTAAGCTGAATATAGGTACTGAAACAGGTACAGAGTTTATGCTAATTGATCTAGTTTAGAGCTAAGGCTTAATAATTAGTTATTTTTTAAATTTATAATTTCTTGAAGAATTTCTATCAGAATTGAAGTGACTTCTGTAACATAATGTGGTTCGAAATTAAGGTAATTAAAGCAAAAGCTACTATAGAAACTAATGCCAAGGTCAATATTATCTTATTACCTATACTCTTTATGGTGAGATTATGACACTTTAATACTAAAACACTTTATTTATAAAATTATATTTGAATTTGATTTTGGAACTACAAACCTATATAAGCTGCTATTAGTAAATTTTAAAGAGGTCTGTTAGGGAGATAAAGAAACTTATAATTTGCCAATTATCTCCGACTCTATGGTGTTTGACAAAGGCTTATTTATCTAATGAAATTAACAATAAACCCCTTAATAATGAGGTAAAAAGATGGGAATTAAGATTAGAGATATTGCTAATAAATTAGGAGACTGGTTTTAAGGAATAGTAAGGGGATTGGAGATGAGCTTAAACCTAAGATAAAGAGATTTGTGAAGATTATAAAGTCAACTTACATAGTTAAATTTTACCCTTAGTTACCTCTATTTACCTAAGCTTTTTCTCTAAAAAAGAGTTATAATTGTAGTAGATATTTTATAATCTATATTTGTTTCTACTTAATTATAATCAAACTTTAGAGAGGATGTTAACAATTAAGAGATTAGTCGCAGTTCTTTTAATAGCAATATTTATAGCAGGATTCTCTGGTATAAGTTATGCTTTAAATAGTCCAGGTGTAGTACAAAATCATGGAGTCATTACAGGAATGCTGGTCAGTGATTATGGACTTAAATTAAGTGGTGAGTATGGTCTTAGTCCTAAACTAGCATTGATAGGTACAATGGGAGATCCAATCTCAAGATTAGGAGCAAAGTATGAAATTAATAATAACTTTGCATTGCTAGGTGGAGTTACTGAGAATAGTCCTTTTATTGGAATCAATGGTTCACATAAGATTAATAATGATATTACTGGAGTTTATGAACTTAATCTATCTGAAAGAAGGAGTGATTTATCTTTAATGTATGAACTGGGATTGAAGATAAATTTAGATACAAAGGTAGATTTAAGAGCAGGAATATTAGGGCTTATTGAAGATGATCATTATCATTTTCATACTTTAGAGGTTGGAGTAGGTTATAAGTTTTAATAACTACAATAGTTAACTTTAAAAGCATCCTTAAATTTAAGGATGCTTTTTCTCTTTATATTGATTACAACTCTAATTTTTTAATTGGATTATCATATATATTAATAAAGAAAGGAGTGATAATTGATTGTGAATGAACATTTTGAAAAAGCCTTTCAAAAAGTCTTAAGATTTGAAGGAAAGTACTCTGATGATGAGGATGATTATGGAGGTAAGACTAAATATGGAATCTCTAAGAGTGTGGCTAGAAAGAATGGCTATCAGGGAGATATGAAGGCTTTAAGCCTAAATCAAGCCAAAGAGATTTATTATCAAAACTATTGGATTAATCTAAATTATCATGAGATTGAACATATAGATATTGCTATCGAATGCTTTGAGCAGGCGGTAAATATTGGTCCTAAGAGGGCAACTTCTAATTTACAGCGTGCTTATAATTTATTAGCTACTGAAGAGATTACAGTTGATGGTATTGTTGGACCTAATACCTTAAGTGGAGTTAATAACTCTCCTTATATTTTTGAATTATTACAATTACTTAATATCTTACAAGGAGAAAGGTATATCTCTATCTGTGAAGCAGATAATAGTCAAAAGAAGTTCATTCGAGGGTGGCTAAAGAGGACCTTATTATAAAGAATCTAAAATATGGGAGACATAAAATAACCATTAAATTTAATGGTTATTTTATCTAAATAGCAGCTGAACTAGTCTTTCTCTTTTCTTTAATCTCATTATTAATTCCAATTATTCCTACAATAACATTGTTATCTTTAATTGGTGATAATGATGTATTAAAATAATAGGTTTTTTGATTGAAATCTGACCATTCAAACTTGAATTTAACAGTTTCACCTTTTAATACTCTAGTGTAGTTATTTAGATAAAATTATAAGTTATATACTTTACCTTTGATTTCATCTAAATTTTTACCAAGTATTCCTTCTATATTAATATTCTGCTCTTTAAACCATCGTCCCTGGCAATTAATAATCTTTCCATTTCGATTTAATATAAATACTATATCACCTAAATCCTCAATGCCTGACTATGAGTTAGTAACGGTATTAAGTTTATCAAACTGAAATTGTTTATAGAAAAAATAAAAGAGGAAGAATAATAGCCAATCTGCTAAATAGGACCAACCAAGATTCCAAAAATTATAATGGTACATATGACCTGTATAGATATGAATAGCTTCAATACTTAGGGTAATGGTTGTCCAACTTAAAATGTATTTAAAAAGATTCTTAAAGTTTTTTTCTTTAGGTAGCCATTGGATAAAGAGGTATGTAGAAACTATATAAATTCCTAAATCATCAAAGATTACTAAAAGTTCTTTTGCAATAATATTATCATTATAATCCCATAACTTATAAAAATCCATGATATTATCAGTAATTGAACCAAGCAACCCTGCAAAGATAGCTGTTGGAAATAACTCTCGCCATCGTTTCTTGTCAGCAAATATCAACCAGATAATCCAGACTAGAGTAAAACGTCCTATAAAGAACATAAGATTCACCTACCAAATATATTTGAATCAAACTTTATTATTTTCAATCTGTTAAAAATTATACTATATAATTTGGAGTATCCTTTTCAGTAAATTCCTTGCTTAATTATGATAATATGGCTGTTTAATGAATAAATTTAAATTAAGAATTATTTTACGGAATAAGGAAGTGGCAAAGTGATCATTAGAATAGAGAGGTATAAGATATATTTGGTGTTATTATTAATTTATATAATCTTCTTCCTGCCAAATAAATTAAATATGAGTAACACCATTTTATCAACAGAACCGATTGCTCAAAAGAGGGTAATAGTCATAGACCCAGGTCATGGAGGAATAGATGGTGGAACTAGCCATGGAGGAGTTTTAGAGAAAGATATTAATTTAGCTATAGGATTGGAATTAAGGGATTACATAGAGAATAATAGTAATACTAGAGTGATTATGACTCGAGAAGAGGATATATCTCTAGATCATCTTAATAAGTATTCAAGTAGTCGCCATACAAGGGATTTGCGGGCTAGATTAGATATCATCAATCAAGAAGCAGTAGATTTATTTATCAGTCTACATGTTGATCATCGTATTGGTCAGACTTGGCAGAGGGGGGCCACTGTTCTTTATTATCCACGCCATCGTCAAAATAAGAGAATAGCTAAGATAATGCAGAAGCATCTTAATCAGTTAGAGTATCAAGGTATTAAGAATAAAAATCATCAAATTAAGAAGAGAAGGGATCTTTATATCTTAAAGGCAAAGAATACTCCTGGTGTTTTAATTGAAGTAGGGTTTATTACAAACCAACAGGATAGATACTTACTACAACAAGTAAATTATCGAAGATTTTTAGTAAAGGCAATCTATCAAGGAATAGAGGAGTATTTCTCTACTTTTCAATTTCTAGATGGAGAATAGTCTTAAAGTTAATAAAATAGTATCATAGGTTAAAGGGTTAGGGGGTGTCATTGTGAGTGAGTTTCAAAAAAGGTACCTCAAATATATTATTTTACCTATCTTCCTTATTGCAGTGATGATAACTCTGTTTATCGAAGGTAATCAACTCTTAGCGGCAAAGGGATTGATGGAGATTCCTCAAGAGAAGGGAATTTCAGCTCAATTGAGAGTTAAAGTACGAAACTTCTTGTTGTATTCTAAGATTAGCCATCTAGTTGCTAGTGTGATAGATAATAAAAACTATCTAAGGCGTAGAGATTTGGAGGAGAGGGTAGTTACTTTTTTAAAGGGAAGCCAATTTTCAAAGTTAAATATTGATAAGAGCAGCTTGATAAGTGATGTTGGATATAAGGATGGTAGGATTTATCTTAATCTATCAAATAAGATCTACAAGTTAAATGTCTTTGAACACTTCTTAGTTATTGAATCTTTAGTGAAATTATTTGCTGATATATCAGGAGTAGAGGATATACAGTTTTTGATTAGTGGTCATAAGGGTAAATTATCATCTCATTTAGATATTATTAGACCGATTAAGATAAGAAAGGATGATGCCAAGATAGCAATTATTATTGATGACTTTGGTAATAGGGCTGAAGGAACCGATGAGATTCTAAAGTTAAAGCAGAGGATTACCTGTGCTATCATCCCTTTTAAAGATGATTCTACAGAAGAAGGGGAATATGCTCAGAAGTTAGGACTTGATGTGATTATCCATCTACCAATGGAGTCTGAATTAGATAGACCAAATTGGATGGGAGTAAAACCAATTATGACTACCTTATCTGATAAGGAGATCAGATTAAGGATGGAAGAGGCTATAGCAGATATTCCCAATGCTATTGGATTTAATAATCATACTGGTGGTAAAGCAACTGCTGATAAAAGGGTGATGAGGATTCTTTTGGAGGTAGCTAAAGAGAAGGGGTTAATAGCTATAGATAGTCGAACAACTCCTAAGACTGTAGTAGCCCAAGTAGGAGAAGATGTAGGTGTTAAAGTTTTAGAAAGGGATATATTCTTAGATCATAAGAAGGATTATGGATATATCAGAGAGGCTATGCTTAATCTAACTGGCATAGCTATTCGTTATGGTAGTGCTATAGGAATAGGTCATGTAGGTCCCCATGGAGGAAATGTGACGGCTTTAGTTTTAAAAAATTTATTGGAACCCATTGAAGAATCTGGGGTTGAGTTTGTAGGAATTAGCAGTTTAATCAATAATAAGTGATAAGTAACCAAACAAGATATTACTTGTCACTTTAAGTATAATATTCAAATTTAAGTAGCAGATATAATTAACTTTAAATATTATATAGTATCTCATAAAAAGGAGGTACTATAGATGCATCCTAGAGATGAAAAGTTATTAGAATTATTAATGATTTTGCAGAAAAAAGGAGATGTTTGTGTTACAGTAATCTCAGGAGTAGAGTGCTGTAAATATACAGGAGTAATAGATCAAATATTCGATGACTGTTATCTTGTCTTAGATAGTGGTAAAGGGGTTAAAATCTATGTTCCCATAGATTGTATATATAAGATTATATATTATATTGATGATCATCAACTATGTATTTTTGAGAGGAATTAGATCGCTTATATAATTAAACAAATTTATACCTGTGACCAGTGTGGTTAGCTTTTTTGTTTATTCTTTAGTATAATATTAACATTGTCTATTGGTTAAGTTTTAATATAGAGAGTAGCTGTTAATTGGTATATTGCGACACTTTTCACACCTCATCCCCAACCCTTCTCCTACTCTTAGGAGAAGAGAGAAAAGTAAAAGAGAAAGAGTTTCCCCTCTCATTAGTTAAGGAGAGACTGGTTGTGTACGAAGAGTAATTGAACTGTATTACTCGTAGGGGGATTAAGGGGGTGAGGTGTGAGGTTTTGAACTTAATTTTTAACTATAAAAGTGTCGCAATATCTTTATATTATATCAATTTTATTAGCAGAAGACATAATACCAATAAATCTATTATTAAAAATAGGGAGGTTAATTATGATAAGTATAGACAAATTATTAAATATCGATATTGACAGTTATCTCATATTTTGAAAATAATTCAATCTCTTTATCAGAGATAGGGATTAAATCTGATAAGATAGCAAGTGAATTTGCTGGGTATAAGATAATTCACCTATCGGATTTGCATGATAAATCTTTTGGTAGAGATCAGAAGTACTTGGTCAAGATAGTCAAAGAGAACCACCCTGATTTAATTGTCTTTATGGTGATATAATTGATGCAAGAAGATATAATGAAGAGATAAGTATGAAATTGGTTGAAGAGATTGTTAAATTATCACCAGTTTATTATGTAACAGGAAATCACGAATGGAGATCAGGGAGGTTTTCTTCTCTAGAAGAGAGGCTGAAGAGTTCTGGAGTAAAGGTCTTAAGGAATGAGGCTAAGGTTATCACAGAGGGAAGTGCAGAGATGATTAATGTAGGAATAGATGATCCTATATTTAATGTAGATAGAGGTACAGAGGATAACTTAGAAAGGGCTTTAGGAGGAAGTGATGAGGATAAGTTTAGACTCTTATTAGCCCACAGCCCAGAACTCTTTGGTTTATATAGTGATAAGGTTGTAGATTTGATATTTTCAGGACATGCCCATGGGGGTCAATTTAGAATTCCCTTTATTGGAGGTCTTCTTGCACCCAATCAGGGCTCCTTTCCTAAGTACTCAGCAGTTAAATATCAACAAGGGAAATCTACAATGATTGTCAGTAGAGGGTTAGGCAATAGTCTATTTCCACAAAGATTATTTAATCGTCCTGAGGTAATGGTTGTTAGGTTAGTAAAAAGTAAGAACTAAGAAATTATGATATCTCTTGCAAAGAAAAATAGAAAATTATATCATATTAAGGTAAGCCATGATTAAAAGTTTGATGTTAAATTTATTAATATTAAATTATAGAAAGGAACTATAACTATGATTCGTATTTCTGATATAAAGATATCAATTGAAGAGGATAAGAGCAAGATTGAAGAAGAGATATTAAAGAGGCTCAAAATAAGTAAAAATGAATTAATCGATTATAAGATCTATAAAGAGTCTATCGATGCTAGAAAGAGGGACAAGGTCTATTTTGTCTATACTGTTGATGTTCAATTAAAGGAAGAAGATGTAATTTTAAATAGGTTAAATGATAATAAGATTAAAAAGAGTCCCGACATGGAGTATAAGTATGTAGAGATTGGAGATAGAGGCTTGAATCACCGTCCAGTGGTTATAGGTACAGGTCCATCTGGTCTATTTTCAGCTTTGCTCTTAGCAGAGATGGGCTATAATCCTCTAGTCTTAGAGAGGGGAAAGATAGTAGAAGAGCGTAGTAAAGATGTTCAGAATTTTTGGAAGAGTAGAGAATTAAACCCTGAATCAAATGTGCAGTTTGGTGAAGGGGGAGCAGGGACCTTCTCTGATGGTAAATTGACTACTCGAATTAAAGATTTACGATGTAGAAAGGTATTAGCAGAGTTGATTGAAGCTGGTGCTCCTGCAGAGATTATGTATAAGAATAAAGCGCATGTAGGGACAGATATACTACAAGGTGTAGTTAAGAATATAAGGGAGAAGATTATAGCCTTAGGTGGAGAGGTTCTTTTTGAAAGTAAGGTTACTGAGATTTTAATAGAAGATAATCAAGTTAAAGGGGTTATAGTTAATGATAATGAGAAGATTCAAGCAGATATAGTTATCTTGGCTATTGGTCATAGTGCTAGAGATACCTTTAAAATGATCTATCAAAAGGGTGTTGAGATTAAGCAGAAGTCTTTCTCTATTGGAGTTAGAATAGAGCATCCTCAAGGCTTGATTGATCAGACTCAATATGGTCAATTTGCAGGTCATCCTAAGCTGGGAGTGGCCGATTATAGTTTATCCCATCAATGTTCAAATGGTAGGGCGGCTTATACCTTCTGCATGTGCCCAGGTGGAGAAGTAGTAGCTGCTGCTTCTGAAGCAGGAATGTTAGTTACTAATGGTATGAGTGAATATAATAGAGATAAAGCAAATGCTAACAGTGCTTTATTGGTAGGTGTAGATTCAGCAGACTTTGGTAGTGAACACCCTTTGGCAGGTGTAGAGTTCCAACGGAGATGGGAGCAGAGAGCTTTTGAAGTTGGAGGAAGAAATTATACTGCTCCAGCCCAATTGGTAGGGGATTTCTTAGCAAGTCGACCTTCTGATAAATGGGGAGAGGTTAAGCCATCTTATGCTCCAGAGGTGACTATGACAGATTTAAGTCTGTGTCTTCCAGAGTATGTTGTTGAGACCATTAAAGAAGCCTTACCTAAGCTAGGAGAGAAATTAAAAGGATTTGCTATGGATGATGCAGTAATGACTGGAGTAGAGACCAGAAGTTCATCACCAATTAGAATTATTAGAAGTAGAGAGTATGAGAGTAATATTGGTGGATTATACCCTGCTGGAGAAGGAGCGGGTTATGCTGGAGGAATTATGTCAGCAGCAGTAGATGGTATTAGGGTAGCTGAAGCAGTTATTAGTAAATATAATAGGGAAATAAAGAATAAATAAAAAAAACTTGGGATTCTTATCCCAAGTTTTTAATAATCTACTTTTAAGGCAATAGTAGCACCACTGGCTGAACCAGAAGTTGTACCCATATACTTGTACCCAATTTCTGCTTTGAAGTTTCCTTTGATGATAACTTCTATACCAACTTGTCCGTCAAAGCCCCAACTATTATGGGCAAGGTCGGTAGTTAGATTCATATTTGAGAAGACATTATAGTTCTCCCAGCGTGAACGGCTTAGTAATCCTATCATTAAATATGTTCTATTTACATGCTCACTAGCAGTGTCGTCTTCATAACTTACTTTGCTATCCCCACGTAAGTTTCTTAAACCAATCTGTAAAGCATTCAATGAATCTGGATTAACAAATAATGGATGGGTAGGTATGTATTGATACATAACCTCTAAAATCGGACCTACAGCATAAAAATTATTGTCAGTAGTCCCAGTACTAGTATTATCCTTAGAACCTTTCATTTGATAATAGTAAGGAGCAAGGTAGTTTAAAGCTTGACTACTGTCGTCAGTATCGGTTAGTCGTAGATTAATAGATGACTGTCTATTAATTCCAAATCCTACTAAAAAGGATTGTAAATCGTATTTTGGGTCTGGTTTAAAGGTTTCTAACTTAAAGGTATGTTTTCCAGTTCCGGTAGTGAAGGTTGCGTAAGAAGTACTGCTAGAAATTATTATTAGTGCAAAGGCTAATAACAGAATTAATTTCTTGTTCATGATAAATCCCCTTTCTGTAATGTCATCAAATTTACGTTAAAAATTACCTTGATATTATAATTATTATGAACATAATTATCCTCAATTTGCTGAAAAGATGCTATGGACATGCTATTGGCTCTGTAATTAATAGTATTCTATAATTAATCAGGATATCCTTCTTATAATAATAAAATTGATTATAAAATCATAAATTTGATAAAAGCAGGAAATTAAATGTTAAATATAGAATAGATATATTAGCTATAATTTGAGATTAGGAGGAGTATTTAAATGAAGAAGATTATTTTATTTTTAGCAGTATTTGTACTAATTCTAAGCAGTAGTACAATGGCTTCAACTTTAAATTTAGGAGCAGATGTCTATAGGTTTCAAATGACCAATTTTCACTCTGGTGAAGGTGATTTTATTCAAGTAAATTTAGGTTATGGTGTAGATAAGTATACCGGTTATGGTATCTCTATTATAGCACCTTATGATCAGCCTGATAAACAATCAATAGCTGAGTTAGAGTATCAGTTTATTCCACAAAGTAAAAGGGATGCTAGAAAGAAATTTAATTATTCCTTTAAGCTAGGGGGGGTAAGTGGAACTATGGCTGATTCCAGCAAATCAGGGTTAAAGGCAGGTTTTATTATTGAACGGGAGCTTGAGGAGAAGCTAGTATATTTAGATCTTGATATGATTGCTGGATCAAGTACTATATTTGATGGAGAGCTAGGATTTTGTGGAGAGGTTTCCGAAGGAATCCTAGGGGTTATTGGATTTAAGGTAGTAGCTAGTAATGATGAAGAGTTTAGTACAGCTACTGGTGTAAATTATGGTATTAAGATAGATTTTTAAGGTGGATATTGGAATAGTGTGAGTGATTAGTGAGGTGTGAGAGACTTTAACAATATTATTTCACACTTGTACTGACACTGACACTTTTTTATGTGGTTTATAATAATTTGATTTTGATTGGTTATCATAAGGATATAATTGAAAATTATATTCATTACTTTATGCAGGAGTTTTTAATTCTTTAGAAAATAATATATAAATATGAAATTTTTGATAATATTGAGGAGGGTTAAGATGGATTATTTTATAAGAGAGAAAGTAAGTGATATTTTAGCAAAAAGAGTAAAAGAGACCTCTGACGTAACAGTATTAGGTTGGGTTAGAACCAAGAGGGTATCTAAGAATATTGCCTTTATAGAAATTAATGATGGAAGTACATTAAAGAATCTACAGGTTGTAATTTTAAATCCTGATGAATTTGAAGTATTATCTGAGATTAATACAGGTACTAGCTTGAAGGTTGTGGGATACCTTGAAGAGGTTGAAGGTAGAGAGCAGAGTGTTGAGATGAAAGCAGAGAAGGTTGAAATAATAGGTGATTGTCCTTCTGATTATGAACTCCAAAAGAAGCGCCATTCCTTTGAATATTTAAGAGAGATTGCTCATTTAAGACCAAGGACCAATACCTTTGGTGTAATGAATAGGTTTAGAAGCAAGATGTCATATGCTGTACATAAGTTCTTTCAAGAGAGGGGCTTTAATTATATCCATACCCCAATTATTACTGCCAATGATACTGAAGGGGCAGGAGAGTTATTTAGAGTGACTAATTTTGATTTATCAAAGATCCCCTTAACAGATAAAAGTGAAGTTGACTTTAGCCAAGACTTCTTCAATGATGAGACGGGTTTGACTGTTAGTGGACAGTTAGAGGCAGAAGTTTTAGCTACTGCCTTAGGTGATGTTTATACTTTTGGACCTACCTTTAGAGCAGAAAACTCCAATACCACTCGTCATGCTGCTGAGTTTTGGATGATTGAGCCAGAGATGGCATTTTGTGATTTGGAAGAGAATATGCAGGTAATTGAAGAATTTTTGAAGTATTTATTTAACTATGCTTTAGAAGAGTGTGCAGAAGAGATGGCCTTCTTTGACAGATGGATTGCTGAAGATAATCGTATTGAAAATTTAAAAGAGATTATTAATAGTGATTTTGCTCAGATTACTTATACTAAGGCTGTAGAAATTTTAAAGGAAGCTGATAAAGAGTTTGATTATGAGGTAGAATGGGGTATTGATTTACAAACAGAGCATGAGAGATATTTGACAGAAGAGCATTTTAATAAGCCAGTAATGGTTACAGATTATCCAAGGGATATCAAAGCTTTTTATATGAGATTAAATGATGATAAGAAGACTGTTAGGGCTGTTGATTGTCTAGTACCAGGTGTAGGTGAGATTGTAGGAGGAAGTCAGCGTGAAGAGCGTTATGATGTATTGGTTGAGATGATGGAAGAGGATGGGATGGAATTAGAGAAGTATGATTGGTTCTTAGACTTAAGAAAGTATGGTACTGTTCCTCACTCTGGATTTGGTTTAGGCTTTGAAAGGATATTAATGTATATTTCGGGAATGAAGAATATTCGTGATGTAATCTCTTTCCCACGAACTCCAGGTAACGCTAAATTTTAAGATTTGATTAAAGGCGCCAACAAGGCGCCTTTTTACATTTGACCTAGTATTTTAATTACTATTACTTGACAAATCAGAGATATTTTTTTATAATATTATTAGCACTCGATGAAGGTGAGTGCTAATAATAAGGCGGGTATTTTTAATAATATCCGATTAACAAAAGGTAATTGTGGTTAAAATATTACTATAAAATTAATTGAGGAGGTAGATATTAATGTTTGACCTAATGCCTTTTGACAAAAGACAAGATAAGAATAATGGTTTGATGGAGAGGTATTTTAACTTTCCACACTCTAGTTTCTTTAATGATTTTATGGATATGAAGGGTGTTAACTTTAAAACAGATATCAAAGAAAAAGAAGATAGTTACATTCTAGAAGCTGAATTGCCTGGGTTAGAGAAGGAGAATATTATAATTGAAACTGAGAAGGATTATTTAACAATTAAAGTAAATAAAGAAGAAAATTTTGAAGAGGAAAAGGATAATTTTCTACATCGTGAAAGAAGAACAGGAAGTTATCAGAGAAGCTTTAGATTCAATAATGTTGATATCGAAAATATTAAGGCAGAATATAATAATGGAATTTTAGAAATTAACTTACCTAAACTGGAGAAAGAGAAACCTAGAAGAAAGAGAATTGATATCAACTAAGGTAAGTAAAGAGTGATGGGTGATAAGTGACAAGTTAAGTTCAAAGCTGATTGTTTGTCACTCTTAACTTGTCACTATCTATATATAAATGGGGTGATTTTATGAAGACAGATAACTTTACAATTAAAGCTCAAGAGGCTTTAGTAGAGGCTCAACATTTAGCAGAGGATAATAACAACCAAGAGGTTTATCCAGCTCATTTATTACTGGCATTACTGAAGCAAGATCAGGGAATAGTCAGACCGATATTAGAGAAGTTAGAGGTTGATTTAGATTCTCTAGAAGGAGATTTGCAACAATTAATGGAGAGGTTGCCTAAGGTCTATTCTGATGATATTCAACTATATAGCTCTCAGGAGTTAAGTAGAGCCCTACGGAGGGCAAGAAAAGAGGCAGAGAACCTTGATGATGAGTATATTTCTACAGAACATTTCTTGCTGGCAATTTTAGCTGAAAAGAATGATAAAGCAGCTCAATTATTAAAAGGTTATCAATTAACTGTAAAAAATATTCAAAGTATAATCAAAGAGATTAGAGGGGGAGAGAAGATAACTAGCCAAAGTGCTGAAGGTCAATATCGAGCTTTAGATAATTATACGATAGATTTAACTGAATTGGCACGTAAAGGTAAGTTAGATCCAGTAATTGGGCGTGATGAGAAGATTAGAAGGATTATGCAGGTCTTATCTAGACGGCGTAAGAATAACCCAGTGTTGATTGGTGATCCTGGCGTTGGTAAGACAGCTATTGTAGAAGGGTTAGCCCAACGGATTATCAATGGTGATATTCCCGAAGGCTTACGTGATAAACGGGTAATCTCTTTAGATATGGGTTCATTAGTAGCAGGTGCTAAGTACCGAGGAGAATTTGAAGAACGGTTAAAGAGTGTTTTAAAAGAGGTTAATAAGGCTAATGGAGAGATTATCCTATTTATTGATGAGATGCATACCTTAGTAGGTGCTGGAGCTACAGAAGGGGCAATGGATGCGGCTAACTTACTTAAGCCAGCCCTTGCTCGGGGAGAATTGCGCTGTATCGGGGCTACAACCTTAAATGAATATAAGAAGCATATTGAGAAGGATGCTGCTTTAGAGCGTAGATTCCAACCGATTGTAATTGATGAACCTACAGTTGAAGATACTATCTCTATCTTAAGGGGTTTAAAAGAGAAATATGAAATTCATCATGGGGTTAAGATTCAGGACAATGCCCTTGTTTCAGCTGCTAAGCTCTCTGACAGATACTTAACAGAACGTTTCCTACCAGATAAAGCGATAGATTTAGTTGACGAAGCTGCCTCTAAATTAAGAATAGAAATTGACTCTATGCCTGCTGAAATTGATGAGTTAGACCGTAAATTAAGAAGGCTAGAAATTGAGAAGGAGGCTTTAAGAAAAGAAGAGGACTCTGTCTCTAAAGAGCGACTAACGAATATTGAAGAAGAGATAGGAGAATTAAAGGATAAAATAAATCCTCTTAAGGCAAAATGGATTAATGAAAAGGAGATTATTCAAAGGATACAGGATTTGAAGGAAGAGATAGAAGAGACTAAAATAGAAGCAGAAGCAGCTGAAAGGGATGCTGATTATGAGAAGGCTGCTCGCTTAAAGTATGGAAAATTACATGATTTAAGTACGAAGTTAGCAGAAGCAAATGCTAAAGCTCAAGGATTAAAACAGGAGAGGAATCTATTGAAAGAAGAGGTTAGTTCTGAGGATATAGCTGAGATAATTGCTTCTTGGACTGATATTCCTGTAACTAAAGTAATGGAGGGTGAGAAGCATAAGTTGATCCATCTAGAGGAGGAGTTAAGTAGAAGGGTAGTCGGTCAAACTGATGCTATTGAAGCTGTTAGTAATGCAATTCGCCGTTCCCGTACAGGCTTACAAGATGAAGACCGTCCTTTAGGATCCTTCTTATTTATGGGACCAACAGGGGTTGGTAAGACAGAGTTAGCCAAGACTTTAGCTGAATATCTCTTTGATGATGAAAAAGCCATAGTTCGTTTAGATATGTCTGAGTATATGGAACGTCATGCTGTGGCTAAATTAATCGGTTCTCCTCCAGGATATGTTGGTTTTGAAGAGGGAGGTCAATTGACAGAGAAGATTAGGAGAAAGCCTTATTCTGTAGTCTTACTTGATGAGGTGGAGAAGGCCCATCCAGATGTCTTTAATATCCTATTACAGGTCTTAGATGATGGTATCTTAACTGATAGTCAAGGCAAAGAGGTTGACTTTAGAAATACAGTAATTATTATGACCTCAAATATCGGTTCACAGTATATCCAAGATATTAATGACCGAGAGATGATGGAGGATAAAGTCAGAGAAGCTGTCAAAGCTCATTTCCGTCCAGAGTTTATCAACCGAATTGATGAACAGATAATCTTCCATGCTTTAGATGAAGAGCATATTAAAGAGATTATTGATATTCATTTAGGATATTTAGCAGAGAAGCTAGCAAAGCAGAGTTTGGAGCTTGAATTGACTGACAAGGCAAAAGCAGAAATTGCTCAGTTAGGTTATGATCCTGCCTATGGAGCAAGACCTTTACAGCGAGTTATTCAAAGATACATCAAAGATAAGCTAGCATTAAAGCTCTTAGAAGGTGATATTGATGAAGGTGATAAGGTTGTGGTAGACTATGATGGTGAGTTTATTGTTAGTAAAAAATGATATTCATAGAAAAGACCGAGGATATCCTCGGTCTTTTCTATGAATTAATATATTCTACTAGTTGAAGTTCAATATTGATGGTTAATGGGTATATTACGACACTTTTCACACCTCATCCCCAACCCTTCTCCTACTCTTAGGAGAAGGGAGAAAAGTAAAAGAGAAAGAGTTTCCCCTTTCATTAATTAAGGAGAGACTGGTTGTGTACGAAGAGTAATTGAACTGTATTACTCGTAGGGGGATTAAGGGGTGAGGTGTGAGGTTTTGAACTTAATTTTTAACTAAAAAAGTGTCGTATTATCTATCTATTATCTCAATAATAAATATTACAAATTAGTACAAATTAAGAAGAAAAGCAGAATAATAAGGAGGAACATTATGGGTATAATAGTACATCCTTTACCTAGTAATAATGGAAATAAAATCAGAGTTAAATATAATGGAGTACTCAATACAGCTGATACTGAACAAATTTACTTACATGCTGGATTGGGTTATGGTGACAAATGGAATTATGTAACAGATATCGCTATGAAACATAATGAAGGTAATTGGATAGCAGATATTAGAGTAGAAGATCATGATAATAGATTGAACTTCTGTTTTAAGGATTCTGCTGAGCATTGGGATAATAATAATGGGGATAACTGGAGTTATAAGATATTTAAATAAGATTTATTAATTCTTTTGATAAGGGGCTTAGACAACTGTCTAAGCCCCTTATTTTATTATTCTGGTAATTGTATAACTATAGATATATAATAAAAAATGGATATCAGATTAAGTTTAAGCTAAAAATAATAAAGAAGGAAGAGAAAAGTGAGTATCTTTGAAGTTATAATGTTACTAGCTTTTGGAGAGTATCTATTTACAAGTCTTATAAATCAAAAGCTAATTCAGGAAAGAGTGTAGTATTTTTATATATCATTTTTGTTGGATATTTATCAGGAATAGTACATAAGCTACTTTATAGTTTTGATTCAGTGGTTTATCTCTATCTAATCAATACTTTGATGGTAGTAACTGATATAATTCTTTACTATAGAAATAAAATGTTAAAAAAAATTACCAAAAATAAATCAATAAATTTAATGGAATAATAGCAATAAATAAAATAAATACTAAAAATCATTATAAAAATAATGAAAAATACATAAATTAAAACTGTGATAATAATTAAGGAGGGGATGCAGTAGTGGATGAAGTAAGAGTTAGACCCTTACCAATGCATAATGGAGATGTAATAGAGGTACGTTATAATGGATTACTAGCTAAAAGTGGAGCAGATCAGGTCTATCTCCATACTGGACTTGCCTATGAATATGATTGGACCAATGTACAGAATATCAAGATGAATAAAGAAGAGAATGACTGGGTAGTTAATGTAGAGTTAAAAGAGCCTGTAAAATTAAAGTTCTGCTTTAAAGATTCTGCTGATAATTGGGATAATAATAATGGGCGTAATTGGAGTTATACAATCATATAATTAATAGCTTAGGTTATCCTTTGGTTCTTAGAATCGAAGGATTTTGCTTAAGACTATTAAGAGAGAATTAAGCTTAAATTAAAGTAATTTACTAGTAATTAAAAAGGAGGCATCTAGATGGAAGTTAGAGTAGATCCACAACCAATCAGTGCAGGAGATATAGTAAAAGTAACCTATAGTGGTTTACTTGCTAAAAGTGGTGCAGAAGAGATCTATCTTCATGCTGGCGTAGCTAAGCAACACCAATGGAGTAATATTTCTGATATTAAGATGGAGAATCGATCTGGTATTTGGACAGCTAATTTACAAGTTCAAGAAGGGGAGACCTTCGACTTCTGTTTTAAGGACTCTGCAGATAATTGGGACAACAATAATGGTTATAATTGGAGCTATAATATCTTTTAAATTAATAGTAATTAAGAGTTTATAGTAAGATTTACATCTTATTAATTGAGTTTGGAATTAGATAAATTAAAAAGTGAATAAATCTAAAGGGGGATTTTTAGTGGAAGAGATAAAAATTGAGCCATTTCCTGTTAGGGCAGGGCAGAGAGTGAGCATAGATTATAATGGATTACTTGCTAAAAGTGGTGCCAATCAGCTTTATTTACATGCTGGTCTTACTAGGCAGGGAGGTATTTGGGAAGATATAAATGATATAGAGATGAATTATAGTAAAGGTGCTTGGACAGCAGAATTAGAAGTTCCAGCAGAGTTTGAGAAGTTTAATTTCTGCTTTAAGGATTGTGCCGATAATTGGGATAACAATAATGGGAAGAACTGGACTTATACTATAGTCCATGGGCAAAGTTTAGTATAATAGAACTCACAATCTCTACCTTCGATTCTTAAGAATCGAAGGTTTTTTTATTAATAGTTTTGGCTTGATTATTCTAGAACATTTGATATATACTATCAATAGATATAATTTGATATTAAAAATTAAAAAATTATCAATTTAATTACTTAGATTTCATAAGGGTAATTAAGAAGAGTTTTGTAGGAGGAGAAGTATGGCTATATTAATCAAGGATAAAAAGCAGGATAATCAGACTGATTATTTTAACAAGGTCAATCAAGTGATTGGAAAGAAAAGAAGGCTTAGAAAATTTTTGATTGGAGTTATATTAATGTCATTGGGTTCAGTGGCTATAGCAGATTATTATTACAGGTATACCCCTTATTATAATTATTCATTATATGGGGCTATTTCATTTATGTTGTTATTTATAGTTGCTTTATGGGTTATAGGACCTAAGGTATATAAGTATCATACATATCATAAGAATGTAGAGTTTAAAGAGAGGGAAGATAAATTAGATAAAAGGTTTAAAGAAAATTTAATGGATATATTGGGCAATGATAAGTTTAAAGTCTTGAATAATGTTTACCTACCCTGTAGTGATAATTACTTACAACAGATTGATACTATTATCTTTGGTTTAAATCATATTTATGTAATTAAGATTATGAAAGCTTCAGGGATAATAGGTGGGATGGTTGGTATGGAGTATTGGAACTTTGGTAAAGATAAAAGGATTTTCAATCCATATAAAAGCAATCAAGGTAATGTAGAAGCAGTAGAGGAATTAGTCTACAACCTTATTTTTGATAAAAAGATTAGAATCTACAATGTAGTAGTTAACCTTGAGCTTAATTCTAACTTTAATCTCCCAGATAAGGGGAGGTTTCCTATTTTTGATAATCTATATGATTCTCTTTATTGGATTAAGAGTAAGGAGCAAGGAAATGAGGAAATAATCTCAGAGAAAGAACAGCAGAAGTTAATAGATTATCTATTAGAGCTACATTCTAAATCATTACTTGCTGTTGAGAAGAATATAAATAATGAGGTTTTAAGAAAGTATAATTTATTATGATTAAAGCTTAGAAAGTGATAATTAGCCATCATAACCAGAGATACCTTTCTGGTTATGATGGCTTTTGTTAAGAGAAATATTTATTTTATTAAGTTCTCATATATTTGAATGAAGCAGGTATTCTCAAAAAATAATAGAACTCTTTAAATTTTAATCTAGAATCGATAATCCCCTTTTGTTTTGGTAAACTATTTAGAGGTTAAGATAATTGTGATAATTTTAAAGAGAATTAGGATGATTGTCTTAGAGGAATATTTTAGCTTCTAGAGAATATTAAGATAGAGTCGATGGTTAATCCCATTTATAGTTATAAAAAGAAGTTATTTTATTAAAGAGGATTATCTAGTCTAAGAACTTTAGTAATAAATATAATATTAATATTATAAGGTAAGGTGGTGGCTGTTAAGTTATGAAGAAGGTTAAATTACTTTATAATCCTATGTCAGGGAATAGGAGGTTTCCTAATTTTTTAGATGATTTTATCGATAGATTTCAAAGAGCAGGGTATGAGGTAAATGTATTTAGAAGTTTAAAACCAGGGGATATCCCTATAGGTTTAGAGAATATTGTTGAAGATGAATATGATACTATAGTAGCTGCTGGTGGTGATGGCACTGTCAATGAGGTAATTAATAAGATGCTAGAGGATAATATAGATATTCCATTAGGGATTGTGCCTGCTGGGACTGCAAATGATTTTGCAGCTCATTTGAATATGCCCTTTGAATTTAGGGAATGTTTTGATACTATACTGAAAGGGAATATCAAAGAAGTAGATATAGGAAAGGTAAATGATAGATACTTTATCAATGTCTGTGCAGGAGGTCTACTATCAACTGTCTCCCATGAGATTGATAGAAAATTTAAGAATACCCTTGGTAAGATGGCTTATTACTTAAAGGGTATTGAGCAATTGCCTAAATTAAAGCCCATTCCTCTGAAGATTACTACTAAAGAAGAGAAAATAGAAGAAGAGGTCTATCTATTTTTAATCTTAAATAGTCAAGGTGCAGGAGGGTTTAATAAGCTAGCCCCTATGGCTACCATAGATGATGGACTTTTAGAGTTTGTAGCTGTTAAAGCAAGACCTTTACATGAGATTGCAGCTTTATTTGTTAAGATACTCCAAGGTGAGCATTTAAATGATAAGAATATTATCTATTTACAGGATAATTACTTTAAGGTTGAATGTACCGATAGTACCTATGATCCCCACTTTTCTGATGTTGATGGTGAGAAGGGTCCTCATTTACCTTTGGAGATATCTTTAGAACCAAGAAAATTGAGTGTTTTTGCTAATCTTTGATAGATATTGAGATATGAATGAGTAATAAGTGACGAAAAAAGGTTCCTATTAGTTATCTGTCAGTTGTTATTCTATACTAATATTTTATTAAATTGAGGGTATCTTTCTTTCCTCTCTTTTTTATTTTTGTTGAATTTTTTGTTATAATGTAATATAGTATTAGAGGAAAGAAGATATCTGTTATTACTAAATATCAAAAATTGAGAAATACTAAAAATATTTACTAAGAACACAGATGATTTGGTATTTAAATGGATTTCCAACTAAATTATTATAAATTATCCCTTGATATAAGGGATTTTTATTTGTTTAGGGATTGATTAACTTAAGATTAAAGTTGGATAAAAGGGAATAAGGATACTTATAAAGACTATTAACTTAAGTCAATAGTTTTAGATGTAGAAGGGGCTGTAGGAAATGATTGAAGGGGGAAATTATGTGATTGTACTAGGTGGAATGATAGGAGTAGGAAAGACAACATATGCAGAGATGATAGCTGATCATTTGGATAGTAATGTTTTTTATGAGAGTGTAGATGACAACCCTTTATTGGACAAATTTTATCATAATAAGAAGAGGTGGGCTTTTGCTTTACAGATTTATTTTCTAAATAAGAGGTTTAAATCAATTAAAGAGGCTTTAATTGATAGAAATAATGTATTAGATCGTAGTATCTATGAAGATGCGCTATTTGCTAGAATTAATTATGAAGAAGGGAATATGAGTGAGGCAGAATTTGACTGTTATATCGATTTGTTAAATAATATGATGGAAGAGTTAGAAGATATGCCTAAAAAATCCCCGGATTTATTTATATATTTACAAGCATCCTTTAAAACAATAGAAGATAGAATTCAGAAACGGGGACGAGATTTTGAACAATTTGACCATAATCCAGAGTTGGAGGATTATATGAGAAATCTACATTCAAAGTATGATGACTGGGTATTTAATCACTATGATGCATCAGAGATACTTGTCATTGATGCTGATAGATATGATGTAACTAAGCAAAAGGATGCTAAAGAGGTTCTATTTATGATTGATAGAAAGTTAGCAGAATTAAAGAAGGCTGAGGCTATAGGGTAAAATCTAATAATAAAAGAGGCTACGGGCTAAAGTTCCCTAGCCTCTTTTATTATTAGATTGATTAAAGTGGGGATTGATTTCTTTATATCTGGGGATAGTTTTTCACCTAAGTCTAAACTTTTAGGTTCTACTCCATAGATAATCAAATTTATAGGTAAATCTGTTAGCTCTCTAGCCAACTCAACTACATTTAATAAAGTATATCCATGAAAATCTCTAGTATTATTACTATTAAATTTAATATTATCCTCTGTTAAGCGATAGATACTCCCAGCTGTGGCACCTCCTCTCATAGCATCGATTATAATTACCTTTTCTGATTGGCTTATCTCTTCTAGATAATTAAGTGGTGAAGTACCTACTTCTAAGAGTAATATATCTTCCGCTAAATTTCCTTTTTGCAACTCCCTAAGCACATGTATTCCTACACCATCATCAGACATGATTAAATTTCCCATAGCAACTATTAAAACCTTATATTTTGAATTGTTCATATTTAATATTTATGCTAATTAAAACATATTATTAGCTAAAGATATATTTTAAAGGGTGAGAATATGAGAAGAGAGCAGTTTGTTAAGGAGTGTTATCGATTAAGAGATAATCAAGACTATGGACTTAGTCAGCATATCCTATCCTCTGTTAAAGGTTATAGAGCTAAAGATAATGATAAATTACCTGTGCTGTGGTTAGAAACTAGTGATAGTGGTGATAATAATATTTCTTTTATGAATACTAGCTACCCATATTTAGGGCAAGTCTTTGATGAGATGATTGATTTGCTATATAGTAATACCTTTATGGCAGCACAGGGAAGAGATGCTGTAGATATTTTAAATAGAGTTGCTAGATATCAGAAAGGGGAGTTTACTTTAGTAGTAGAAGGGGCAATTCCTACTAAAGCTAATGGTTTATATAATATAGTTATTGAAACTGAAAGAGAAAAGATTACTGCTTTGGAAGTAGTTAAATGGTTAGGAGGATTGGCAAAGTATGTGGTAACAATAGGAACTTGTGCTAGCTTTGGAGGACCATCAGCAGCTAAACCTAATATTACTGGTGGTGTCGCAGTTAGTGAGGTATTAGATAGAGAGATAATTAAGGTGAGTGGTTGTCCAGTTAATGCAGAGTGGTTTGTGGGGACTTTAGCCCATCTATTGATGTATGGTCAACCAGAGGTAGATGAATTGGGGAGACCGACCTTATTTTATGGATATACGATTCATCGCCATTGTCAGCGACGATCCTATTTTGATCGAGGCAATTTTGCTGAATCTTTAGGTGATATTGAATGTATGTTCAGTCAAGGTTGTGTGGGACCAAAGACCTATGCCGATTGCCCTTATCGCCAATGGATTAATGAAAGCTGGCCAATAGAGGCTAATACTCCTTGTATTGGATGTACCAACCCAGACTTTCCCGATGGTTCAACACCTTTTTTTACACCTCTACCTGAGAAGAGAAATGAAGAACTTGGAAAAAGAGGTCAGCGAGGTGGAGAAGGTGAGTAGGAAGAAGATAGTTTTCAGCCCTGTTACTCGCTTAAGTGGTATCTTATCGGTCAAGGTAACCATTGATAGAAATCAAGTGATAGATGCAGATGCTAGTAGTACAATGTTTAGAGGTTTTGAATGGATTATGAAAAGTAGAAAGGTCACTGATGCTGTGTATATGACTCAGCGGGTCTGTGGAATCTGTTCTTTAGCTCATGGGGCTATTGGAAGCTACCTATTAGATGAGCTATATGGAAATCGGATTTCCGAGAATGCTCAATACCTAAGGAATATTATGTATGGAGCAGATTTTTTGCAAAATCATATTAGACAGTTTTATCTATTTAGTCTCCCTGATTATGTAAAGATGCCCAATCGACCTCCTTTTCATGGGCAGAACCTCCTTGATGCTCGTTTAAGTCCTAGTGATAATCAAAGATTGGTAGCAAATTATTTTGAATCAATCAAGGCGGCCCAGCAAAGCCATCAGATTTTAGCCTTATTTGGTGGAAAGGCTCCTCACCAGCATAGTTTTCTACATGGAGGAGTGGCTGTAGCTCCAACAATTGATAAGATTAATACAGCCTTAGCTCTACTTGCTAAGGTTCATTACTTTGTCAGTGAAACCATGCTAGCAGATGTTAAATTAATCTCTAGAGTTTATAGCGATTATTTTGAGGTAGGGGTAACCCCCTGTCGTCTATTATCTTTTGGACTATGGAGGTTTGGTGAGAGGAATGAGAAGTATCTTTGGAAGGGTGGAGCTCTTAAGGGTAACCAGTTAACTGAGATAGATATTGATTTAATCAATGAAGGGATTGTTAACTCATGGTTTGAAGGGGAGGTCGATAATAACTATGATGGAGAGTTAGAGCCTAAGCCCTTAAAGGAGAGTGCCTACAGCTGGATTAAGACGGTCAAGTATGGAGGAGAGCAGTTTGAGACTGGTCCTTTGGCTAGATTAATCATTAATGGACTCTATAAAGGCGGGATCTCTACAATGGATAGAATTATGGCCAGAGCTTTAGAGACCTTATTAATTACTGAATTGATGGAGGAGTGGTTATTGAAATTAAAGCCTAGTAATAAAGCACCCATCAAGCAGAACAAGAAGCCAATAAAAGATGAAGTAATAGCTACTAATGATGCTATGAGGGGAGGCTTACTCCATAGTGCCAAAATTAGTGATAAAGAGATAATTAAGTATAATATTATTACTCCCACAGTTTGGAATTTCTCGCCTAAAGATGCCTATGGGAATTTAGGACCTGTTGAAAATGCGATGGTAGGAACTAAGCTACGTTATCCTGGAGATCTATACACTATCTTAGGTAGGATTATCCGTTCCTTTGATCCTTGTATGTCCTGTGCTACCCATGTACTTGATGTTGAAGGAAATCTTAAGGATAAGGTAGTTTTTTAAAGGTAGGTGCCTTTAGCTTTATATTTAATAAATATACTAGCAGTAATTGCTGGTAATGAAAGGTTTGATATTATTATGGCTTTATATAAGGTGTTAAAAATGATAAAAAAGGGGATTAATAAAGTGAAGAATTTATATAGTAGTATAGTCAAGGCTCAAGGGAATTTAAAGGTAATAGCTACTATTCATAATATCTTTGAGATTAATGAGATTAATTGGTATAGATTAGAGCGGATACAAGGGAGTGGATTAAAATTAAAGAAGGGATATATTAGCTTTGATGTTAAGCAGAAATTTAGAATTAAGAGAATAAACAAAAAGCAGCAGTCACCTTGTATCTGTGAAGATATCCTAAAAGGGAAGAAAAGACCTATTGATTGTAGATTATTTGCTAAAGACTGCAATCCATTAGATCCCAAGGGTCCTTGTATGGTATTAGAGGAAGGAAGCTGTAACATTTACTATCAATATAATCATCTTGAATTATAATCTATATCATTAATGTAAGATTTGCAAATTTACAGTTAATAGGTTATCCTGATTAATAGATATAATAAAAATAATGCTGATTCTAATATTAGAATCAGCATTATTTTTATTATATCTTTGTTAAATTATTATGGAGGTGACTTTAAGTGAAGTTAGGTATTGATATTGGGGGAACCCATACTGATGGAATTTTAATTGATAAGCAAGATATACTTAAGACTAGTAAGATTACCACTAATCATAATAATCTCACTGGAACAATTTTAACTAGTTGCCAGAACCTGATTGCAGATATAGATAGTAAAAGAATCGATAGTATTGTGCTAAGTACAACTTTAGCAACTAACTTGATTAGTGAAGAGAATTATCCTAAAATAGGATTAATTTTAATCCCTGGACCTGGACTAAATCCCACATACTATAGTTATAGTCCCTATACTAAAATTATCTCTGGCTCTATTGATCACAGAGGTAGAGAGGTTGAAAAGCTTAATTTGCAAGAAATAGAGACTATAGTTTCAGAGTTAATTAAAGAAGGAGTTAAGCAGATTGGAATCTGTGGTAAATTCTCTAATCGCAATCCTAAACAGGAGCTACAAGTTAAAGATTTAATTAAAGAGAAGTATCCTCAAGTAGAGATTAGTCTAGGACATAGATTATCAGGGAGTTTAAATTATTCTCGCCGTGTAGCAACTACATATTTAAATAGCATTATTCAAGGACATTATAAAGAGTTTGTTAGAGAGATAAAAGCTGGGCTAGATGAGTTGGGGCTTAAAGAAGAGATTTATATTTTAAAAGCTGATGGGGGAACTATGCCTTTGAGTGAATCTACTAAAGTTCCAATTGAGAGTGTTAACTCAGGTCCTGCTGCTAGTATTATGGGAATTTTAAGTTTAAGTAAGTTAACAGGTACTACTGTTGGTTTAGATATTGGTGGGACAACGACGGATATCTCTATATTTATTGAGGGTGTTCCCTTGTTTAATCCAGATGGGATAGAGATCAATAATTATAGAACCTTAATTAGGGGACTATTTAATCAATCGATTCCTTGTGGAGGGGATAGTTTAGTTCAAATAGTAGATAATGATATAAAGATTGGACCAGTAAGAAAGGGACCTGCTGCTTGTCTAGGAGGACCTGCTCCTACTCCTACAGATGCTCTAGTACTATTAGAGTTAAGTGAGATTGGTGATAAAAGGCTGGCTAAAGAGAGTTTAGAGCCCTTGGCTCAAGAGCTGAACTTACCACTAAGGGAGACTGCAGAATTGATTTTAGATAGATTTTGTCAGAAGATAAACTCAAAGGTTGAGGAGATTTTAAAACAACTCAATAGTCAGCCAGTTTATACTATCAATGAATTATTGAGTTCTACTCAGATAGAGCCAGATAATTTAGTTATTATTGGTGGACCAGCTGAGGCTTTAGCAGAAAAGTTATCTAGTAAGCTAAAACTTGATTATCACCTACCTAAAGATTCACAAGTAGCTAATGCTATTGGAGCAGCCTTAGCTCAAATTACTCAAAAATGTACCTTATATGCTGATACTTCTCAAGGATATTACTATATTCCAGAGTTAGAAATAAGGGGTAAAGTTGATACTAACTTCAGCTTGGATCAAGCTAAAGAGAGGGTTAAGGGAGAACTTGGGAAAAATGCCAACACTAAAGTTCCAATTGAAATTATCAATGCTCAATCCTTTAATCTGGTGCGTGGTTTTAGTACAATTGGTCAGGTTATTGAAGTTACAGCTCAAATTAAACCTGGCTTAAAAGAAAGATTGAATTGGGAGGGATTTGATGAGAATTAATGCTAAGAAGAAGCTAGGACTGATCTTCTTTCCTGCCTTTGATTGGGCTATCTCACCTACTCATCCTGAAAGGGAAGAGAGATTGTTATATACAAAAGATCAGATTTTAGAAGAAGGGATTTTGGATATTGGAGGAATTAGAGAGTATAATCCTATTATTGCTAGCAAAGAAGATGTAGAGAGAACTCATATCTGTGTTCCAGATATAGATAATATCGTGACTATGCCCCATCTGATTTCAGCAGGAGGAGCTATTAAAGCAGGAGAGTTGGTGATGGAAGGTGAGGTAGACAAAGCTTTTGCTATTATTAGACCACCAGGGCACCATGCTTTTCAAGTGGTACATGGTGCTAGAGGTTTTTGTACTATTAATAATGAAGCAATCATGGTTGAACATTTAAGGCAGAGATATGGTAGTGATTTAAAGATTGCCTTTGTTGATACAGATGCCCACCATGCTGATGGAACTCAGAATATCTATTATAATGACCCTAATGTCTTACATATCTCTTTACATCAAGATGGAAGAACTTTATATCCTGGGACAGGATTTGTAGATGATTTAGGTGGACCAGGTGCTTATGGTAGAACGATAAATTTACCTCTACCACCTAATACCACCGATGAAGGTCTATTATATTCCCTTGATAATTTGATCTTACCTATTCTTGATGATTTTAAGCCGGATTTGGTAATTAATGCAGCAGGTCAAGATAATCACTATAGTGATCCTTTGACAAATATGAGTATTTCTGCTCAGGGTTATGCAGAGTTAAATGCTAAGTTGGACCCTGATCTAGCTATTTTACAGGGGGGTTATTCGATTGAAGCAGCTCTCCCTTATGTCAATGTGGGGATAATCTTAGCTATGGCAGGCTTAGATTATAGTCAGATTAAAGAACCTGATTATCACCCTTCTATCAAAAAACAATCACCAAAGATCACTGATACTATCAAAAAAGATGTGGAAAAACTACTTAAAGCTTGGGAGAATAAAGACAAAGTTGATATCCAAAAGAAGTTTAATTCTAAAGATTATTATACTACTAAGCGAAATATCTATTATGATACTGCTAATATTACAGAAAATCAAGAGGTTAAGATTAAAATCTGTGCTGACTGTGCAGGGCTAATGATAATAGACTCTGTAGCTAGGCCTTCTTCACATGGGAAGATTAGAGCTATTATTATCCCTCATAACCTTTGTGAAGATTGCTGTAATTTGGGTTATCAAGAGTATCAAAGAGCAAAGGATAGATCACAATTTAAGATCGTTTATCTTCAGGATAAGAGGAAGGATGAGTTGTTATCATTTAAATGATAATAAGACAGCTATAGGATTTATCCTATAGCTGTCTTATATTTTAATCTATTGAATTTAAACCTGTCACTCATCACTGCCTTCTACTGAAATTTATCCTGAGAATTAATCGAATTTCTTCGAACAATATCATTTTGCTGATCTAATAGATGATTCATTCCTCTAACTAAAGTATCGTCTTCAAGTAGACTATAGATATGGTATCCAAAGTCTTCTCTATCTAATAATACCTCTTGTAAGACCTCAGCGGTACCATAGTCATGGGCTTCATGAGCACGGGTAATTGTCTTTCTCATCATCTCCTGCATCTTCAATTCATTCTCTAAATCATTGCGAAGAAAATCACGCATAGTATAGCGACCTTCTACCTCATGCTTAATATAAGATAGCTTATGCTGAGTAACTGGGTGGGCAGTAGGAACAACTCCTAATCTAGCAACTCGTTCTCCTATCATATCGATATGCTTTTGAGTTTTTTGAATATGCTCATCTAACATATGATGAATGCTAAAGAAAGACTCTGCCCCCTCTGTCAGCCAGTGATGCTTATTATATTGATGTAAGGCTATCGTTAAAGCACACTGATGATCATCTAACATCAGCCCTATCTCTAATCTAATATTTTGGGGCAATCCAATTCCAGCTAACTCCTTCTTAGCAGTTCTAGGCTCTTGACGGAAGACCATACTATGATCTGAGGAGTGACCTGGCATGTTAGGGTCAAAGCCTGATTTATTAAGGTTGAAAGCCCCGTTAAAGTTATTCATGCTCTCTTTAACCTCTGATATCTCATTATTAGTTGGTGATAAAACTTGAATTGTATTCATTTTAGTTCCTCCCTGCAAATATTTATTAAATACATTAAAATTATTGTCAATTATTATGGTTTTTATACAAAAATTTAAAATAGTTTCTAAGAAACAACTTTTTATACTATTAAAAAATTGATATAATTTATAGATATTGCGACACTTTTACTTCATTTTATAGTCTACAGTTGACCGTTAAGGTCTTTAAAACCGAAAAAAATTTCTGTTTGAACGAAGCAAAAATTGAGTCAGAATGTAGGGGGTAGCAGGAATTTAACTAAAAAATTTATCGATGATAATAGTTAATAATTTGGTTGCGTAGTGAGTGGGCTGGTTTTACTGGTTTTGTGCGAAGGGAATTGTTCTATATTCCCTAGAGAGCCACGAAGAGTTTTTGTTCTGGGCTGTACTTGCTATGCAGGGGTTGCTTTATAACCCCGAAGGTAAAACTCGCCCTTAAGCGTGCCCCGTAGGAAGTAGTCTTGGGCTGAAACCTAAGAATTTTGTCTACTTTCTTAAAGTGAAAATATCCCAATATACCGATTAAGTGATGATTTCTATATTAAAATTTAATTAGCTGACCTTCAGTAATGTTCTACTTAACTAATTTTAAAATTTAAAGGAGCTATATTATTAAATTAGAGTGATTATTATTTAAGAAATATATAATATTCCAATGAAGTTATTTCTATATTAAAAAGGAAAATTAAATTGGATGTTCAACTATAATATTAGTTTTTCCAAATATTTAAGCAGGGGTGATATTAAAATGGGTCTATTTAAAAAGATGATGGCTAGTGTAGGGATTGGTGCAACTAAGATTGATACAGTCTTAGATTCTGAGAATTTGGTAGCAGGTGCAGAAGTAACAGGTCATTTTGAGATTAAAGGTGGTAATGTAGAGCAGAATATTGACAAGATCTATATCAATGTGATGACAAAGTATGAGAAGACAGTAGAGGATGAGGAGGGTGAAGAGAGCTCTTATAGGACTGACTACAATTTGCAGGTGATTGATGTTCCTGTTGAGAAGGTGGTTGAGCCTGGAGATGAACTTAGTATTCCCTTCTCCTTCGTATTGGATGCTCAGACCCCTATCCCAACAGAGAAGTTCCCAGTCTGGTTAGATACAGGATTAGATATTAAGAATGCTATTGATCCAGGTGATAAAGATATAATAGCAGTAGCTCCCCATCCTTATATGCAGATAGTTTTGAAGGCGTTAGAGAAATTAGGTTTTGTACTTACAGAGATTAATAATCAAGAGGCAGACTTTAAGTGGAAGCATCCTTTTGTCCAAGAACTTGAACTGAAACCACAAGATGGAGCTTTTGTCAACTCTCTAGATGAGCTAGAGTTATTATATAATATCGTTGATGGTGGATTAAAGTTATGGATTGAGGTAGATCGTCGGGCTAATGGTTTATTAGGTGTTTTTGCAGAAGCGATGGATTTAGATGAGAGTGAAGTATTGTTAGAGATTGGTGAAGAGGATTTAGAACAAGGAGTAGATTATGTAGCTGAAGGAATTAAGAACTTTATTGAACAATATATTTAAATAAAAGTGATTAATAGATATATCCATTAATCACTTATATTTATCTAGGGAGTGGGGATAACTAAAAATAATAAGAGATTATATAAAAGGAGAATATAAATTTAATAAGAATTTAATATAATAAGTATAAGATTATAAGGGGGAATGACAATGGGGATAAAATTGACAGTAATTGGTGGTAGTGGACTTTATACACCACTTTTGTTTGATGCAATAGCCAATTATCAAGAGGAGATTGATTTTGATGAAATTTGCTTAAATGGTAGAACTGCAAGTAAGTTGGAGAAGGTAGCTAGGTTGAGTCAGAGTGTGATAGATAGATCAGAGTATGATTTCAAGGTTACATATACAACAGATCGTCAAAAAGCTTTACAGGGTGCTGAAATGGTTCTTAGCCAGATAAGGGTAGGAGGGATGAAAGCTAGAGCTTATGATGAAGAGTTTCCTCTTAAATATGATATTATTGGAGAGGAGACAGTAGGACCTGGAGGTTTTGCCAATGCCTTAAGGACTGTACCAGTAATGTTAGAGTTAGCAAGGGAAATGGAAGAGTATTGCCCTGAGGCTCTATTAATCAATTTAACAAATCCAGCAAGTATAGTACAACAGGCGATAGAACAGGAGACGACTGTAAATGTCATCAGTCTTTGTGACTTACCAGTAGGAGTATTAAATAAGATTGCCAAGATGTTAGATGTAGATAGAGCAGAAATTAGATATGAGTATTTTGGATTAAATCACTTAGGATGGTATCAACAGCTGGCTGTTAAAGGTGAGAATAGGACTAGTGAAGTTATTAAAAAAGTGGACTCTTTAGGGTTGGGAATTGATTCAGATTGGATTGAGAATCTAGAGATAATTCCATTACCTTATTTAAAATACTATTATCATCATGCCAAAGAGGTAGAGCAAGCTAAAGAGAAGGATATATTAAGAGCAGAAGAGTTAATTGAAACTAGTAATGAGATAGCTAAAGCTCTAGAAGAGAGTCCAGAGACCATCCCAGAATTAATCTATCAAAGAGGTGCTATCTGGTATTCTGATGTGATAGTGCCATTAATAGCAACAATGGTTAATGATAAGAATGAAGAGTTTATTTTAAATATAGCCAATAATGGGTTGATTGCTGGCATAGATGATGAAGTGATAGTAGAGGTAGCTACAATTGTTAACGGAAGTGGTATTAGAGCATTAGAGGTAGGGGATATTCCTTTACAGGTTAAGAGCTTATTACAACAGGAAGCTAATTACCGGAATTTAGCTACCCAAGCTGCTATTAGTCAAGATAAAGATGATATTTTAAGAGCTTTAGTGGCTAATCCACAGGTTCCAAGTTATGAGGTAGCTTATCAAATTTGGAAAGAGGAGTTTAGTAAATAGTAAAAAATTAAGATTTACAAAAAGATTAGGGATGACCTAATCTTTTTTCTTTAAAATGTTAATTTTCTGTTAAGAACTCTTAATTAAAGAGGAGTAGCCAGTATTCTTCAAGAATTAAAAGCTATCAAATAATTTAACGGGGTGAACTGATGGAAAACAAAAAAGAGGTTTATTCTTGGGTCTTGTATGATTGGGCTAATTCAGCCTTTGCTACAACTATTTTGGCAGCAGTTTTACCTATATTTTATAGGACGGTAGCGGCTAAAGGATTAGCTAATAATCTAGCTACATCCTATTGGGGCTATACTCAAGCAGTTGGCATGTTAATCATTGCTCTACTCTCACCAATCTTAGGTGCTATCTCTGATTTCTCTAATTCTAAAAAGCAATTTCTTAGATTTTTTGCTTATCTAGGTATAATAGGTACAGGATTATTATTCTTTATAGGTGAAGGGGATTATCTATTAGCCTCGCTTTACTTCATCTTAGCAAGTATTGGCTTCTCAGGTGCTAATGTCTTTTACGACTCCTTCTTACCACAGATTGTAGCTCCAAAGAGGATGGATTATGTCTCATCACTTGGATATGCTGCTGGTTATTTAGGTGGAGGGCTTTTGTTAGTTATCAATTTGATGATGATACAGAAGGCTGCTAGTTTTGGAATAGCTAGTACTTTAATGGCTACTAGATTATCCTTTGTAACTGTGGCACTTTGGTGGTTTATCTTCTCTATTCCTATCTTTAGAAATATTTCTGATTTCCCAACAAAGAAGAATTTTAGATTTAAAAAATATATCAAAGTTGGATTTGCTAGAGTAGCAAGGACCTTTAGAAATATTAAAAAATATCGAGAGTTATTTAAGTTTCTAATTGCTTTTTGGGTCTATAATGATGGGGTTGGTACGATTATTCGAATGGCTACCATCTATGGTAGTGAGATTGGGATTGGACAGAGTGATTTGATTGGAGCCTTGGTCTTAACCCAGTTTATAGGAATACCCTTTGCTCTACTTTTTGGCAAATTAGGTGAGAGGATAGGGGCAAAGCGGGGGATTATTATAGGACTTAGTGTCTATTTGCTAATTACTATCGTAGGTTATTTTATGACTACTGCTATACATTTTTGGATTTTAGCTGGAATGGTTGGCTTAGTACAAGGAGGAGTACAGGCATTGAGCCGTTCCTTATATGGAGTAATGGTTCCTCAAAATAAGTCTGCTGAGTTCTACGGTTTCTTTGGGGTCTCTAGTAAATTTGCTGCAATCACAGGACCTTTTATCTTTGCACTAGTTGGACAGCTAACTGGAAGTAGTAGATGGGGTATTATTTCATTGGCTTCCTTCTTTATAATAGGCATGATTATTTTAAGTAAAGTAGATATAGAGAAGGGGAGAAATGAGGCTATTCAATAAGCTCCCCTTCAAAATTTATCCCTTGAAAGGCTACTTCTAAGGCTGAGTTTTCAAGCTCATCTTGGAGGTAGCCTTTCATTATTTCTATTAACTTTAGACCTTCTTTAACCCCGTCCAGTATCAGTTCTTTAAACTTTAAATACTCTTCTTCTGATAAGATTTTATAATTTATTTTAGTAGGATAGCTTAAAGTATCAAGGTTGAGTGGTACTAAAGGATTTAATATTTTAAAGCTTAATTTTTTGATTTTGTAAGGACTGTAAAAGAACTTCATTATTCTTTTGAAGTCTTGGTAGGAATCATTGATTAATTTGATTTCTAGATTATGATTATGACTTTTATTTAAGATATACTTATAATAATCTATAATTATATCTGGTAACTCATTTCCTAAGTCAATTTGTTCAATTGGAGAGAGACTATAGACTTTTTTACCCCAGATTTCTTCAACCAAATAAGTATCTAAATTAATCTCTAATAGTTTATGTTGATTAGGACTTTTCTGTTTAGCAAATACAAAGGGGTGTGCTGTCTTATCTACAGTATAATGTGCTAAAAAGCCACTAAAATAGCTTAGTAATATCGGGAAATTATGTTGATGATACATACTCTTTAAGTAGCTAAGACTCTCTATAAAGAAGGGTTTGATATTCTTTTGATGTAATAGTGATCCAATTTTAGGACCGCGCTTCTCTTTAATCCAAGGCCAAAAATCATTATAAAAGAATAAATCAGGTCCTTGGCACCCTAGATTATAGATAGTTCTATTCTGTTTAATTATATTTTTTAAAGTATTATCTTCTAGTCTGTCTATGATTAAATCACCTGCAACAATATGACTCCAAAAATCAGGCATAATATCTACTCCTTTTATTTAAGGTATTAATTCAAGCTATTCTTTTTTTTTATTAATTTGTATCTTATCTAAGAACTCTATATGATATAATTATAATATAAAATAATTCATTTAACTACTATGTTAGGTATTTAGATATTATTAGTTGAAGCAGTATAATTGGAGGAGGTGTGGTAGTCATGCATGATCTAATTGTAAATTTGCTTTTTGATTTGATTAAGAATATGGCAATTATAGCAGTAGCAGCTCAGCTATTTATTATGGAAACAGATATCTTTTCTCAAGTGATTAATAGAAGGGCTAAGATTAAATCTAAGATTTTCTTGATTATATTTTTTGGTCTATTATCAATTTTAGGAACCTATTTAGGAATTTATATCCATGATGCTTATGCTAATATTCGAGCTATTGGAGCAGTTGTCGGTGGATTATTAGGGGGACCTATTGTAGGTTTTTTTGCTGGTTTGATTGGAGGAATTCATCGTTATTTTTTAGGTGGGTTTACTGCCTTTGCGTGTGCTCTCTCTACCACTGTGGCAGGGTTAATTGGTGGAATAATTTATTACTATCGCTCTTTTGATAAGATCTCTTTAAATACTGGATTTTTACTAGGAGTTATCATAGAGGTTTTAGAGATGGGATTAGTTTTGGTACTAAGCCATCCTTATGACCAAGCCTATGAATTAGTAAGAATTATAGCCCTGCCTATGATTTTAAGTAACTCTTTAGGTATTACCTTATTTATTAATGTTCTTCACAACAGTATGAAGAAGGGACAAGAGTTGATGGCATTACAATCGTATAAAGCCTTAAAGATTGCTAACAAAAGTATTGGTTATTTGAAAGAAGGCTTAAATTATAGTTCTGCTTTAGAGACCTCAAAGATTATTTATGAGATAAGTGGGGTAGCAGCTGTTTCAATCACTGATCGAAAGAAGGTGCTGGCCCACTATGGTCTAGGAATGGATCACCATCAGGCAGGGGAGGGGATAATGACTAAGGCTACTAAGGAAGTCTTATTAGAGGGTCAATTGAAAGTGGCTACTAACAAACGCAAGCTAGGTTGTCCAGTTAAGGACTGTAAGCTTAAGTCAGCGGTGATTGCCCCTTTAAAGAGAAGGGGTGAGGTGATTGGAGCATTAAAGTTATACAAATCTGAAGAAAGTAGTATTACAGAAGTAGATATAGAGTTAGCTAGAGGGATTTCAGAGCTATTATCTACCCAACTACACATATCTAGTTTGGAGAAGGAGGCACAGCTAGCTACTCAAGCTGAATTGAAAGCGTTGCAGTTTCAAGTTCACCCACATTTCTTATTTAATGCCTTAAATACCATTATTTCTTTCTGTCGCACTGACCCTATGGGGGCAAGAGAGCTATTGGTTAAGTTGTCTAAATTCTTCCGCCATACTTTAAAGGAAAATCATAGCTTAATAAAGTTAGCGAAAGAATTAGAGTATACTTCTTATTATGTTGAGATAGAGAAGGCACGCTTTGGTTCTAAATTGGAGGTAGAGATAGATATTCCTCAGGAATTACTAGATTGTGAAGTTCCCAGTTTTGTCTTACAACCTATTGTGGAAAATGCTATTAAACATGGAGTCTCTTCTAAAGTAGGTCTTGGAAAGGTGTTAGTTAAGGCAAGGCAGAAAGAGCAAAATTTATTGTTAGAGATAATAGATAATGGTGTAGGAATTCCAGATAAATATTTAAATTGTGTGATAGAAGCAGGGCATGGAAAGGGCTGTGGAATTGGTTTAAGTAATGTTAAACAGAGGATTCAAAAGATATATGGTACTGAATATGGTCTAGAGATTAGCAGTCGACAACAAGAAGGAACTAAGGTTACAATTCAAATCCCATATTTACTTAAAGGGAGGGAAAGTAATGGAGAAGATTAGAACTATAATAGCTGATGATGAATTTCCAGCAAGGAGTGAATTAGAGTTTTTATTAGAGGGAATAGATGATATTCAATTGATAGCAACAGCAGAGGATGGTATTCAAGCTTTGGAGCTTATTCAAAAAAAGAGTCCAGATTTAGTCTTTTTAGATATTCAAATGGGAGGAAAGACGGGTTTAGAAGTCGCTAAGGAGCTTATGGGGTTAGAGAAGGAGCCTATAATTGTCTTTGTAACAGCTTATGATGAATATGCTTTAGATGCCTTTACAGTCAATGCAGTTGATTATCTATTAAAGCCTTATGAAGAAGAGAGACTTTTAAAGTTAATAAATAGGATTAAGAACCTTTACTTTAAAGAGCAATTTATAGGAAATAAGTTAACAAATTTAATAGAAAAGATAGGTGAGGAAAGTAAAAACCCTAGAATTGATAAATTGGCTGTTAAGACAAATAAGGGAAATCTAAAGTTATTAGAGTATAATGAGATTATACTTTCATATACTCATGATTCTAGAGTCTATGTAAAAACCTATGATAAAGAGTATCAGATAGATCTTTGTTTAAGTGAGTTAGAGGATAGACTAAGCGAAGCTAACTTTTTGCGAGTACATCGCAGTTATTTAATTAATCTAAATAAGATTAAAGAGATAATCCCTTGGTTTAAAGGGAAGTATCAGGTCTTAATGGGTGATGATAGAGAGATGGAAGTGCCTGTTAGCCGTTCTAAAGTAAAGGATTTACAAAGAATATTTGGGATATGATTATTTATTCTCAAAGTGAAACTTAAGATAGATATTGCAAAATTTTTGAGTTGATAGTTATGGTCTTAAAAGGTAAAAAATTACTCTTTGAACAAAGCAAAAATTGAATTAGTTCCAAACTACAATAATTTAGATATTTAATTATGTAGAATTTTTCTTAGGTGGTTATTTCTCATTATATTTCTTTGCATCATTGTTAGCTAGCACCCTTTTTTAATAGTAAATAGGGGTGCTATCATTGTATTTGTTACTAAAGTTTATAATATATTACTTATCCCTTGACAGACAAGTTCAGATATGATATTCTTGTAACTAAGAGATACCCATAGGGGGTATAAAAACAAAAATAATTCCTTAGAGATAAGGAGATGATAAATATAAGGAGGGATAAGGATGTCAGAGGCGAAAGTAGTACAGAGAGAGACAATTAAAGTCACAGGGATGAGCTGTGCTAGTTGTTCAGCTGCAGTAGAGAAGAATGTAAGTAAGGTAGCTGGTGTTAAAGAAGCTAATGTTAACTTTGCTACTGAAAAGCTAAATGTAGTCTTTGATGACTCAACTGCTACATTAGAAGATATTAAAGCAGCAGTTAAAGATGCTGGTTATGGTGTTGATGATGAGATTGAGCTACGAGAGATAAATATACCAATTGGTGGAATGACTTGTGCTAGTTGTGCTGCTGCTGTAGAGAGAGAGATTAAGAAGTTAGAGGGGATTGAAGAGGTTAATGTTAACTTTGCTACAGAGAAAGCACTGGTTAAATATAATTCCCATGATACTAGAATTTCAGAGATTAAGAATGCCATTATTAAGGCAGGTTATGAGCCTTTGGAGATTGAAGCAGGAGAGAGGGTTGATGTTGATAAAGAGAGGAAGAATAAAGAGATAGAGACTCTATGGAAGAAGTTCATTGTAGCTAGTATCTTCTCAATTCCATTACTCTATATAGCTATGGGTCATATGTTAGGGTTACCACTTCTAGAATTTCTAGAACCATCAGTTCATCCATTAAATTTTGCTCTAGTACAGTTAATTTTAACTATTCCAGTGATGTTGGCTGGTTATAAGTTCTATACAGTTGGTTTTAAATCTTTATTTAGAGGACATCCTAATATGGATTCACTGATAGCCATTGGTACTTTAGCAGCTATTTTATATGGTATCTATGCAGTCTTTAGAATATCTATTGGTGATACAAGTTATGCAATGAGTCTATACTTTGAAAGTGCAGGTGTAATCATTGCTTTAATCTTATTAGGTAAGTATTTAGAAGCAGTATCCAAAGGTAAGACATCAGAAGCGATTAAGAAGTTGATGGACTTACAGGCTAAGACAGCTACAGTTATCCATGATGGTGAAGAGATGACTATTCCTATCGAAGAGGTAGAGGTAGGAGATATCATCTTAGTCAAGCCAGGAGAGAAGATTCCTGTTGATGGAACTATCGTTGAAGGGCATACTGCTGTTGATGAATCAATGTTAACTGGGGAGAGTATCCCTGTTGAGAAGAAGGTTGGTGACAAGGTAATTGGGGCAGGACTTAATAAGAATGGAACTATTAAATTCAAGGCTACCAAAGTCGGTAAGGATACAGCCTTAGCCCAGATTATTAAGTTAGTAGAAGAGGCTCAAGGCTCTAAAGCACCAATTGCTAAGATGGCAGATATAATTTCAGGATACTTCGTTCCTGTAGTAATTGGAATTGCTATTCTATCAGGACTTGCTTGGTACTTAGCAGGAACAGGAGCAGTCTTTTCCCTAACAATCTTCATCTCTGTCTTAGTAATTGCTTGTCCCTGTGCTTTAGGTTTAGCAACCCCGACAGCAATTATGGTCGGTACAGGTAAAGGTGCAGAGAATGGAGTTTTAATCAAAGGCGGAACTCCTTTGGAGACTACCCATAAGATAGAGACTATTGTCTTTGATAAGACAGGTACCATTACTGAAGGAAGGCCAAAGGTTACTGATCTAGTAACTGTTAATGATTATTCTAAAGAGGAGCTATTAGCATTAGCAGGTTCAGCTGAGAAGGGTTCTGAACACCCACTAGGAGAAGCTATTGTCAAAGGTGCTCAAGAAGCAGGGGTAGAGTTTAAGAAGCTTGATAACTTTATAGCGATTCCAGGTCATGGAATTGAGGTAGAGATAGATGATAAATTTATACTACTTGGAAATAAAAAGTTGATGGATGATAAAGGAATAAAAGTAACCTTACAAGAGGATTCCGATAGACTTGCCAATGAAGGTAAGACCCCAATGTTTATAGCAATTAATGGAGAGTTAGCAGGTATTATTGCCGTTGCTGATACAGTTAAAGCAAGTAGTGCAGCAGCAGTTAAGACCCTCCATCAGATGGGAATTAAAGTTGCGATGATTACAGGGGATAATCAGCGTACAGCCAATGCTATTGCCAAAGAGGTTGGAATTGATATAGTTCGGGCTGAGGTATTACCAGAGGATAAAGCCGCTGAGGTTAAGAAGCTACAGGATAGTAGTAAGAAGGTAGCAATGGTTGGTGATGGTATTAATGATGCACCAGCTTTGGCACAGGCAGATGTAGGGATAGCAATCGGTTCTGGTACTGATGTAGCTATGGAGAGTGCTGATATAGTCTTGATGAAGGATGATATCATGGATGTTGTTACAGCAATTCAATTGAGTAAGGCAACTATCAGAAATATCAAGCAGAACCTATTCTGGGCATTTGCTTATAATACAGCAGGGATTCCAATTGCTGCTGGTCTATTACACCTCTTTGGTGGACCATTACTTAATCCAATGATTGCTGCAGCAGCAATGTCAATGAGTTCAGTATCAGTGTTGACCAATGCTTTAAGGTTGAAGAACTTTAAACCTCAAAATAAAGTCGATACTGTTAAAGATAATAAAAATATGGAGAATAATAATTTTAAGGAGGAGAAATCTATGAAGAAAATTATCAGAATCGAAGGAATGAGTTGTGGACATTGTTCGGGGCGTGTGCAAAAAGAGCTAGAGGCAATGGCTGAGGTCAAAGCAGCTGATGTTAGTGCTGATGAGAATAGAGCTATCGTTGAATTGTCTTCAGATGTAGACGATGCGAAGTTAACAGCAGCTGTTGAAGAAGCAGGATATCAAGTTGTGGGAATTGAATAGATAGATTGCTTTAAAGGAACCAAAGTTTAACTTTGGTTCCTTTTTTAATTATAGTATTGATTTTCCCCTTTATACTTGCAGGTTATTAATCTTTCTCCACCCAATTTAAGGTATCCTCATAAGGTTGAGCTGCTGCTTTTAGTCCTCTTACATCAAATTCTGCAGTGATGGGACCTGAATTATAAGGTGAGATTCTAGTAACTAATTTATCAGCTGTCATAATTTTATTAATAAATTCGATAGGATTTCCAGGATAGAAAGTAGCAGTACCATCTGCTGATGAAAGCCAATTTCTCTGTTCTATCTTTTCTTTATCAAATCTGTATTTAACTAATGAATTGTCACCTAAATACTCATTCCATGAAATGAAAAGCTGAGTTTTTTCATTCTGATATCTGATAAATAGTGCTTTTTTTGATAAGATATTTGGATTTTCATCTACCAGTTTGAAGATTATTATCTGTTTATCAGTAAGAGGATCTATTTTGGAATGTGAAAGCCATTTACCTGTGTCTTCGCGTAGATCATCTTGGATAGCTAATTTTTTTATAAAAGTATCATAGGATAATAATCTCTCTTTATCATCTGATATTTGGGAGATTTTTTTCAATTTTTCTAGTATCTCTTCTTTGGTCAAACTCTGTGCAGTTGCTATAAAAGTAAATAAAAAAACGATAACTAAAGTTAAACTAATAATCTTCTTTTTCATGACATCACTCCTTATAGTTTTATTTTTAAAATAATTTTATTTTTAATCACTATTATAAATCATACCTAACTTTGCTATACCAATAAGAGAAGATAAGACTAATTGAGAATCATTATTGGTGATTGTTAGTTATCCATTTGATAGTGAATAGATTGATTATGTAAAGACTACTAGAAGAAGTAGTCTTTATTTGACTACGATTTACTGTTTTTAAAATCCTTAAAGTATTCCATTAATTATTTAAATATGGATGATAAACTTATAATAAAAATTGTTATTTACAAAAGTTAAACCACTTAACTACCATAAGTCTTTTCCATACTATAATATAATTTTCACTATACTGTCATTATATACCTGTTAAAAAAACTAATCAAGAAACTATTAAATAATGCTTCTATGTCAACATACATAAGAAAAATTGATAGCTTATTATTAATCTATTACTCAGTTTTAAATAATAGTTACTAGAAACATAGTCTCTTATGACTATAAAAATAAGAGAAGATATAAATTATTAATAAAAAAGATATTGAGGTTAAGGAGACTGGCAATACTATTAATAATGATTGACTAAGGTTATTTTAGAAAGGATGAGTAAAGTGAGTACAATACAAGAAAGAGTTGAAGAGAAGCAAGAAGACAGGTTTGTTATTAATGATGATGCTAAGGCAGATTGGGCATTAGAGAAGTTAAGAGATTTAAAAGGTGCAAAGAAAAAGAAAGAGGAGCTAGCAGAAAAGAGGAAGATGATGATTGATAGCTGGTTAGAAGAGGAGAGTTCTAAGCTTGATAATGAGATAGAATTCTTTGAAGGGTTATTGACTGAATATGCTATGAAGTTAAAGGAAGAGAACAAAGACCTTAAGACTCATTCCCTTCCATTTGGTAAATTGAAGTTTAGAAAGCAGAATCCCAAATGGAACTATGATGAAGAGAAGCTATTGAGATTCCTTAAGATAACAGGTATAGATGCTATTAAAGTTAAAGAACAGATTGATAAACAGGCATTAAAGAATATAGTTAAAGTAGTTGGAAACAAAGCTATTCACCCTGAAACTGGAGAGATTATTGAAGGTGTGGAGATTGAAGAGAGAGAAGAGAAGTTTAGCATAGATGTATAGATATTATCTGTATCCATTAAGGAGCAAGTAGCAGGAAATTGGCAAATAGTATTATAATAGGTATGAGAAATATTGAATTTATAAATGAATATATGGATTAACACTCAGCGGTAGCTGGGTGTTTTTTTTTGTACACCTTTTAATAATTTTTAACATATATGGTCATTAAATCATATATTGGAGAAGAGATCAAATACAAAAAGGAGGTATAATCGATGGACAAAGTTGCTGAGGTGGATATGCTAATAGAGAAGTATAAATCTAAAATTAATGATCCAGATACTTCTAAAATAGTAAAAATAGCATGTCAGCATATGATTAGAGAATTAGAAATATATAAAGATAAAATATTAAACAAATAATTATTAATTAGAAATTAATATTTCTTAATAAGATATTGTTATCTTATTAAGAAAAGTAAAGTTTATACCATTTGTTAATGATAATTAAAAAAGATTATGAAGACTTATGCTGTATTCACTGTATGTAGATTTAATACTGTCTATTCCAAGAATATTTCTCCTTAATATAAGAGTAATTAACATGTTGGCTATGATTATAGCTAACTTAAAAATATTTATAGTATTAGGCTAAATGAGCAATTAAACATTAAAGATTCCATATAATATAAGGGGGGATATAAGTGGATAAAAAATTGTTAATTAAATTGAAAGAAATGTTAGTTGCTGAAGAGGGAAGTTACAATCATATGTATTGTGATACTACTGGTAATGTGACAATAGGAGTAGGTCATTTAATAGCAAATGCTGAAGAAGCAGTCAAGTTACCCTTTAGGTTTGGGAATAGAAGGGCTAATGATTTAGAAATTAAAGAGGAGTACATGAGAATAAGGCAATTGGGTAAGAATTACAGTAATTATAAAGCCAATTGGTATGGTCGATACACCAATTTATATTTAGAGGATGAAGATATAACTAAGATATTTGAAGTAGATATTACTAGGATAGTAAAGTCATTAATTTATCAGTTGAAGTCTAAAAAAGATATAGATTTTAACAAACAACCCAATGAAGTTAAATTAGCACTTTTAGATATGGCTTATAATCTAGGGGTTAATGGTTTAATAAGTAAGTTCCCTAGATTTATGAAAGCAATTAAAGAAGAAGACTATGAATTAGCGGCTAGAGAGAGTAGAAGGATAGGAGTACCAGATAGAAGAAATAAAGCTGTAAAAGATTTGTTATTGCAAGCTTAGAAATTTATATCAATCAGTCCTAAGCCACCTTAGTTGGTGGTTTATTTATCTTTATTGTAAATTACTTGTATACCTCAATAGTGATAATAGATAAATTTAATTTTACAGTAAATCCTTTTTTATTGTTTAGTTATATAATTATAATTAGGGAGGTGAATTCATGAAAAATAGAAATAATGACTTTGTTTATCTACAGTATTATTCTTAATTATAGTCTCATTAATTGATTGTGCAGCAAATCAAGGTGATACTAATCAAACTATAGATACTGAACAGAATAATCAGCAAAAATTGAAATTAGATAATTCTGAACTAAAATTATTAGCTTATCAATTAAAGTTACAGATACGTTCAACATTTAAAAGTGCTTATCAAAGTTGGATTAATCTAAGTAGAATAACAGAAAATAATGAGGAAAATTTTAAGCAGATAACGTCTGTTTTAGATGAAAATTTATCATCTTTTGTAGCAGAAGAAGAGATAGAAGAACATATCCAAAAGTTAAGGGATATTAATAAAGGAGGAGAAAAAGAGGTATCTTTTCCTACTCATGAAGTAGTTAAAACATCTAAAATAGAAAGCCAGGATAATGATAAAGTAGAGGTTAGATTTAATACCACTAGATATTATCCAGCAACAGAATGGGCTGGAGCTGCCTATAATAAAGATTTCAATTATGTAGTAACTATAGTGAATGAGGATTATAATTGGAGGGTTCAAGAAGTAAATTATAAATAAATTTATTTTATTGAGGTGAAAAAACTTTTATACTAAATAGGTTCTTGATAAAAGAGAAATAAAATACAATAATCTTCTACGATTAACTGCAAATTGTCCACTGTAATTATTTGTGCTATAATAAAAAGGTAACACCTATTTGCGGTAGGTGTTACCTAAGGAACCTCCTAAATAAAAATGAAGGGAGGTGCTAATATATGAAGTGGTTGAAATTGCTTGGAATTATATTAGAAATCCTCCAATCATTATTGGACCTAATCGACAAGTTATTATAACTTGTTTTTAATAATGTTGACCAAGTCTCCATAGGAGTGTTCCAGACACCTTGGGTATGCCAGTACCTAAGGTGTTTTTTATTTTAGTTCTTATTCTTATAATATAAATGATTTTTTCTCATTATATTATAATAGAAATAAGAATGTTACACTTACTTTTAACAAAATTTATAACTTCTATACTAAAATTTATGATACTAACTTTTGAGTATGACTATTTCTAAAAAATAGTTAATAGAAGCTTGTCCATATTAATGATAATAATATACTAGAGTATTGATGAAATATTCTAGGTTAAGATTCAATATAGTTTAATTATATTAGCTATAATCGAATTTGTCAAAAAATTATAGCTGATTATATCTTTATATATAATTTATGATACTCTGGTGAGAGATTAAGATATTGCTATACTACTTGCAAATTTTCATGAGACTATCATCCTATAACTTACATATTCTTTAGATTGTTGAATAATTATTTTGATTTTAAATTAAGGCTGATGCTAGTACAAAATCATGGACACACTTAGTTGAAGATTATAAAATATAAACTGAGAAAGGGTGTATCCATATGGGATCAACAGGTAAAAAATATACTGAAGATTTTAAACAAATGATTGTAGAGTTATATCAATCAGGTAAATCTAAATCAAAGCTTGCTAGCGAATATGGTGTTTCTAGAATTTCTATAGATAATTGGATTGAACTCTATACAGAAATAGAGGTTGATGAAAATACTAGTGTTACTTATAAAGAATTATTAGCTATAAAAAAAGAAAATCAAAGACTTAAACAGGAAGCAGAGATTTTAAAAAAGACCTTAACCATATTCGCACAAAAGTAGATGACAAGCAGTTAGATACCTTCATTGATGATAATAAAGATAAGTATAGTGTTAAATCATTATATATTACAGTTACAACTAAGGATATTGATGAATTTTCTTCTACAAGACTATTTATTTCTACCATTAATTCAGATGAGATTAATATTTTTAAGAATCATAATATCAGGAAAAACAAATATGATAATACTGATTTTAAACAAATTTTATTATCTGCTTATAGTATTTGGTGAAATATAGAAGTTATCTTTTATCAGCATAAATTTTTCTGATCTTTTGGTAACTATATAGTACAAAACAAAAAGCTATAAAAAGATACGTTAATTTATTTGCTATAAGCTATACTTTTGTTTCAATTCTCCCCTTTATAGACCAAAAATTTGAGCAACATAAATTCAAAAGTCCTCAAGTAATAAAAAGGATTATAGCTGATAGGCTTACTAAAGAATTAATTTTAAATAGTTTTGTATCTTCACTCGAAAATAGTAAAATTTATTCTAAGGTCAAAAAAGCTATTAAATCTTTTTTACGAGATGATAAGATTGCATAATCAAACTTCTAAAGTAGTGGTATCTCTTTATAACTATATAGAATTATTTAAATTTAGTCTAAATAATTAGATTGATACATTTAGTTAATCTCAATACAACTTAGAATAATATAGTGCAATTGAACCCTTAATTTCTGTTATTTAGAGTAAATTGCTTATCAAAATGACAGATCTATTTTATAATTTAACTATAGTTAGCAATAAGTTTATAACCCCTATAACCAGTTAACATTCTAAAATTTGAAGGGGGAGATATAATATGTTATCTTTTATTATCTCATTAATTGCATTAGTTGTAGGTTATGTAATTTATGGTAAAGTCGTAGAAAGAATCTTTGGGGTTGATGAAGATAGAGAGACTCCAGCTTATGTGAAAGAGGATGGAATTGACTATGTACCGATTAATTGGGCGCGTGTCTTTTTAATTCAGTTGTTGAATATTGCTGGGTTAGGACCTATCTTTGGAGCAATTGCCGGTGCTTTATTTGGACCAGCAGCATTTTTATGGATAGTATTTGGGTCTATCTTTGCTGGGGCTGTCCACGATTACTTAGCAGGGATGCTATCTATTCGTAATGAAGGAGCAAGTATTTCTGAGATTGTTGGAGAGTATTTAGGCGAAGGTGCTCGTAAATTTATGCGACTCTTCTCTATAGTATTATTGGTCTTAGTTGGTACCGTATTTATGACTGGTCCAGCTGGTCTGTTGGCAAATATGACTGGCATGAATCTTAATCTCTGGTTAGCGATTATTATCGTTTATTACTTCTTGGCTACCGTATTACCAGTAGATAAGATTATTGCTAAATTTTATCCCGTTTTAGGTGGTTCATTATTGATTATGGCAATTGGTATCGGTGGAGGACTTGTCTTTGGAGAATATCAAATTCCAGAGATTACTTTAACAAACCTTCATCCTGATGGACTACCAATGTGGCCAATGCTATTTGTAACAATTGCTTGTGGTGCAATTAGTGGTTTCCATGCTACTCAATCACCACTAATGGCTCGTTGTTTAGAGAATGAAAAGGATGGAAGAAGAGTATTTTATGGAGCGATGATCGCTGAAGGTGTGATTGCCTTAATTTGGGCAGCAGCAGCTATGACTTTCTTTGGAGGAACTGAAGGTTTAGCAGCTACAATGGCTGAAAATGGAGGACCAGCAGGAATTGTTAAGTTAATCAGTGATAATATGTTAGGGTTAACTGGTGGTATTCTAGCAATGCTAGGAGTTGTGGCTTTACCAATCAGTTCTGGTGATACTGCTTTCCGTAGTGCTAGATTGATTTTAGCTGATATCTTTAATTTAGAACAATCAGAAAAAACTAACAGATTTAAGTTAGCTATTCCTCTATTTGTAGTAGGAATTGTACTATCCCAAATGGATTTTAGTATTATCTGGCGTTACTTTGCTTGGTCTAATCAGACTTTGGCGATGATTGCTTTATGGGCTGGAGCAGCTTATTTACTACAACATGGTAAATGCCACTGGATTGCTACTATCCCAGCAACCTTTATGACAGCAGTCTCTATCTCTTATATTATTATTGCACCAGAAGGTTTTGGAATTCAAGGTCCAATTTCAACAATAGTTGGTATCTTGGCAGCTATTGGAGCATTAACAGTATTCTTAGTTAAACAAGAGAAGAAAAAAGATGATGTCAAGGCAGCAGCATAATTAAATTGAAAATTGTATAAGAATTAATAAAAAATTAAGGAGCAATATTGCTCCTTAGTTTTTTTATTATACGTATAGATTACAGAAGAATCAAAAATAGATTAATTGTATGGTCTATCTATCTAATTAACTTATAAGGGTTTTTTGGCTGAGAATAGAAGGAGGGAGATCTTTTTAATGGTTAATTTTTTGATTAATATGTTATGATTATTTGCAACAATTAATTATTGGAGAGATTATACTAAAAACAATACTAAAATTCATGAAACGCATAAGTGGAAAAGACTTCTCAAGTAATGCAAGAATTTTTTTGGAGTGTAGTATACTTAATTTTATCACTCTAGGTGCGATACAGGTAATTTTAGGATTGTATATTTTAGAGTTAAGGTTTAGTGAGGATTTCTTTCGACTGGTAGCAGGAGTCAGAATGTTAGCTACGGGATTATTAGCCATTCCAGCTGGAATATTAATTGAAAAATTAGGAGCCAAGAGAATATTAGCTTTGGCAGGAGTTTTAGCTGGATTTTCAGTAACTGTGCAAGGAGTAACATCTGATAAGTTTATAATCTTGATTGCCAGTTCTATTTACGGTAGTGCTTTTGCTATTCTATTTGTAATTATTGGACCATTTTTGTCTGATAACAGTAGTCCAGAAGAGAGAGGAGTTATTTAGCTTTAATTTCTTGTCTATCACAGTAGCTGAGATGTTAGGTAGCTTATTGGTAGGTTTTTTGCCTGCAATATTTATAAAAATACTAGTAATTGGTGAAAAAACTCAATTAATATCCTATAAATATGTATTACTTACATTAGGGGGGATCTCATTTTTATCTACTATTCCAATCAGTCATATCAAGGAAGAGAAGCCAATAAAAACAGATACTAAAGAGGCAAAATTTGATATTGTGACAGGAATTAAAAAGGAGCAAATAGGTAAGCTGAGTTTATGCCAATTTCTATTAAGAGCAGGAGGAGATTTAATTGTACCTTTCTTCAGTATCTTTCTAGTTAATAATTTAGGTGCTTCTACTGGACAAGCAGGTACTATTATGTTCTTGTACCAAATAATAAGAGTCCTTGTTTTATTATTTACCCCTTTATTGATTAGAAAGGTAGGTAAAGTAAGGTCAGTTGGAATTACACAAATTACATCATTGCCATCTTTATTAGCAATTGTGTCAATCCCTAATTTTGCTATTGCTGGTATCTCTTTTCCTATTACCTTTGATTTTGCTATGGAGATTACAACTAATTCACAACATACAATAACTAGTAGCTTAATGAGAACAAGTAATAGTATTGCTAAAAGTAGTAGCTCAGTATTAGCAGGTTGGTTAGTTACCAATTATGATTATAATCTAACATATTTCTTAACTTTTTTCATTTATTTAATAGGTATCATTCTTTTGGTTAAGTCATTTCTTAAAATTGAAAATAAAGAGTTAAAATATAGTATTTAAGAAAGGGGCGAAAGCCCTTTTTTTATTTTCCTCTAATTAATGTTATTCATATAGCATTAATTAGTATAATATATATTTAATAAACCTATAATTTTATAAACTATTGAGTGAATAAGAGGGTTAAAAAATTAGGGGGGTTTCTTATGTTAGTATTAAAAAAATGGAATAATCTAGAGCTACATACTAAGATTTTAATTGGTTTAGTCTTAGGAGTAATTGTTGGGGTAATTTTTGGTGAAAAGACTACAGCTATTGAGCCTATAGGGCAACTGTTTATCAGACTTATCAGGATGGTGATTATTCCTCTGGTCTTTTCTTCTTTAATCGTAGGGGCAGCTAGTGTAGGTGACCCTAAAAGTTTAGGGAGGATTGGAAGCAAGACCATTGCCTTTTATTTATGTACAACAGCCTTTGCTGTAATTATTGGTTTAATATTAGGAAATCTGATTCAGCCAGGTGTTGAGTTGAATTTAGATGTAGGCAATGTATCAATGGAGGCTAAAGAAGCACCTCCATTGAGCCAAACTTTAATTAATATTGTACCTAAGAATCCTATTGTAGCCTTACAGCAAGGAAATATGCTACAGATTATTGTTTTTGCTTTATTTATAGGTGTGACAATCTCCTTAATCGGTGATAAGGGGGAACCTGTCTTAACCTTTTTTGATTCCTTTGCTGAAATTATGTATAAATTAACTGCTATAGTGATGGAGTTTGCTCCTTATGGTATCTTGGCTTTAATAGCTTCTGTAGTCGGTTCTTTTGGTTTGGCTGTGTTATTGCCATTATTAAAAGTAATTATTGCTATCTATCTTGGCTGTTTAATCCATTGGATCATTACTTATGGAGGAGCAATTAAGCTCTTTAGTAATTTGAGTATCAGAAGATTCTTTAAAGGTATTGCTAGTGCCCAAATCTTTGCTTTTAGTACCTGTAGTAGTTCTGGTACTTTGCCTGTTACTACCAAGTGCTGTAGGGATAATTTAGGTGTTTCTGATAAAATCAGTAGTTTCGTCTTACCACTAGGAGCTACTATCAATATGGATGGAACAGCACTTTATCAAGGGGTCTGTGCATTATTTGTAGCACAAGTATATGGGATGGAGTTAAGTCTTGCCCAACAGCTTACTGTAGTATTGACAGCAACTTTAGCTTCAATTGGAACCGCTGGAGTACCATCAGCAGGTTTAATTATGTTGACCCTTACCCTAAAGAGTGTTGGTCTACCTTTAGAAGGGGTTGCACTAATTGCAGGAATTGACCGTATCTTGGATATGGCTCGTACCGTTACCAATATAACTGGTGATAGTGCAGCAACTGTAATAGTAGCTTCCTCAGAAGGAGAGATTGATTTAGAGATTGGTAATTCTAAAACTGCAAATGCTTAAAGGTAATAAAGAGCCTTTTTCAATTGAAAAAGGCTCTTTATTATAATAATAGCTCTATTAATAATACTCCCCCAATTCCTCCACTTACTACCACTAGTAAATCAACTTCAAGCCATGCCAATAAAAGAGCGATAATTCCTCCTGTAATAGCTGAAGCAATACTATCAGTAGAGTAGATAATCCCTGGGAATATCAATGCACTCAAGGCGGCTACCGGAATAAACTCTAGAACCCGTTTGAGAAAAGGGGAGGGTTTGATATTTTGTAAAAAAATCATTGGTAGCATCCTAGGTATATAAGTAACAGCTCCCATCCCTAATAAGAGTAGCCAGATATTATTCATCATTATCACCATCCTCTGGGAATAAAATAGCACCAATGATGGAAGCAATTATTGTAGTAATAATTATAGTCCATCCTGCTGAGAATCCCTCAAAAATTGGAAAATAATACAGGATAGAACTGATTCCAAGGGCTATAAAAGCAACTATCAATAGGGGATTAGATTTTTTAACACTTGGAATTAGTAATCCGATAAACATTACATAAAGGGCAATTCCCATACTACTTTGGATTATTGCTGGCAGCCCTGCTCCTAAGAAGACTCCCACTGCTGTTCCACCAGTCCAGGCCAAATAAGCTATCAAGTTCAACCCCAGCATAAAGTTACCTTCAAGTTTTCCTTTATGTAAAGATGCCATAGCAAAGGTCTCATCAGTAACTCCAAAGGATAGCAATAAAAGGGATTTTTTCGATAGATCATCTCGCAACTTTTGGGACAAAGAGGCAGTCATGAGAAAATGCCTCAAATTAATGATAAAAGTCGTCATAATAATCTCGGGGTAACCTGTGATTAAGGATAATAAGTTGACAGCGATAAACTGGCTTGCTCCTGCAAAGACTATTAAGGACATAGCAATACTGATATGATTAGGGATATTGTTGCTTTTAGCAAGTAAGCCAAAGGCAATAGCGATAGGGATATAGCCAATAGCTATAGGAATTCCAGCTTTAATTCCAGAGAAGAAAGGGGATTTGTTTAGAGAAAGCTCCTTTCTGAGAAGTGAGGTATTTTCATTATTATTCATATTTATTAACACTTCCTTTCTTTATAACATGTATAAATTGAAAATGAGATTTAATAAATATATTGAGACAGTTTTTACTTCAGTGTATAGTGTAAAGTTGATAGTGGATAGTTAAATTCAAAAGCTCACACCTCACCCCTTAATCCCCCTACGAGTAATACAGTTCAATTACTCTTCGTACACAACCAGTCTCTCTTTGACTAATGAGAGGGGGAACTGTTTTTCTTCTTTGTTCCCTCTCCTAAGAATAGGAGAGACCAGTTGTGTATGAAGGGTTGCTAAACCCTGAAAGGCTAGGGTGAGGTGTGAAAAGTGTTGCAATATCTCTATATAATATCATATTTAAATTTTATCATAAACTTGTATATTATATTGCATAATTGTATTTTATACAACACAAAAATCTATTGTAATATATTATACTAAAATATGTTATAATATACAAGAGGAATTTTTATTAGAAAAGGAGGCTGTTTAATGAGTGATATAAATCTTAGTATAGGAATAAAGTTGCGCCAGATAAGAACAAAAAGGAATCTTAGTTTAAGTGAACTTGAAAAGATGACTGGGGTAAGTAAGTCGATGCTTGGTCAAATTGAAAGAAATGAATCAAATCCAACGGTTAATACTATGTGGAAGATTGCTAAAGGTCTTGATGTTTCTTTCTCTTATTTTATCGAAGAGGATAGAGAGAAGGTAACTGTTATTTCTAGAGATAATACTAGACCTCTTCTTGAAGGTGATGGTAAGTATAGAGTCTACCCATTATTTACTTTTGATCAAGAAAAGAAGTTTGAACTATATAATATAGAGGTTGAACCCCAGTATGGATATAAATCTGAAGCACATTCCAGAGGTGTAGAAGAGTATATTGTTGTATCTAGAGGTGTTTTAGAGATGATAATTAATGATAATATATATATGATTAAAGAAGGAGATGCTATATTCTTTGCAGCTGATAGAGTACATACTTATCGTAATAGCACAGACTTTTTGGTTAAAGCTCATGTTTTGGTTAATTACCCACTAATTGGTTATTAAATACTGTTTATTTAGAATTTATATTGACAATTTTCCTTTCTCTTAATACAATATAATGCACAACTACATATTATATTACACAAAAAGTATTTTATAAGTTTAAGGAGGAGTGAGTAGTGAGAAGTTTATTTGCTAAGAGAATTAATGATATTCCTAAGTCCTTTATCAGGGAGATATTGAAGGTGATAGATAATCCAGAAATCATCTCCTTTGCTGGTGGACTACCAAATCCAGAGTTTTTTCCAGTAGAAGAGATTAAGGAAGCATCTAACAAAGTATTAGCAGAGGATGGTACTAATGTTTTACAGTATAGTACTACAGAAGGATACCTTCCTTTAAGGGAGTATATTGCTGATAGGTATTTTAAAAAGCAAGGTCTGAAAATTAGTCCTGAGCAGATATTGATTACTAATGGATCTCAGCAAGGGCTGGATTTAATAGGAAAGACCTTCTTAAATGAAGGTGATGGACTTATTATAGAGGAGCCAGGATATTTAGGTGCAATTCAGTCATTTTCATTCTATAGACCTAAATTTAATTCAGTACCATTATTAGAAGATGGAGTTGATCTTGAGGTTTTAAAGGATACTTTGGCAGAAAATGATTGTAAGTTATTTTATGGTGTACCAAACTTTCAGAATCCTTCTGGTATAACTTATAGTGATAACAAGAGAAGAGCGGTAGCTAAGCTTTTAGAAGAGAGTAATACTATCTTTGTAGAAGATGATCCTTATGGTGAACTAAGATTTATCGGCGAAGATATCCCATTAATAAAAAATTATCTTAAAGATAACACTATTTTATTGGGATCTTTCTCTAAAATAGTTGCTCCTGCCTTTAGGTTAGGTTGGGTAGTTATGAGTATGGATAAGATGGAGAAGGCTATAGTAGCAAAACAGGCTTCAGATTTACATAGTAATTACTTTGCCCAGAGAGTAATCTATCAATATTTGATTGATAATGATATTGATCAACATATAAGTAGAATCAAAGAGGTTTATGGACGGCAAAGGGAGATGATGGTTAATAGCATCAAAGAATATTTCCCCCCAGAAATAAGCTTTACTGAACCAGAGGGAGGAATGTTCTTATGGATTACATTACCTAAAGAGCTATCCTCTTTAGAGTTATTTGATATGGCTATCAAGGAGAAGGTTGCTTTTGTTCCGGGTAGTCCTTTTTATGTTAATGGTCAAGGAAAGAATACTTTGAGATTAAACTATTCAAATGTAGCTGAGGAGAAGATTGAAGAAGGAATAAAATCTTTGGCTAAAGTTATTAAAAGAGCGATTAATTGATGATTATATAAAGTAAAAGCCCCGCAGTTGCGGGGCTAATTTATTAAAATATAAATTCAATATCAGATAATCTCTTCTTAACTTCTGCCAGAACTCTTTTTTCATCCTCTTCATCTTCTGCCACAAAAGTAACAGAGAAACGAACGAAGTGTCCTGCATCATCCCAAGGTACTGTAGAGATTAACTTCTCTTTAATTAGGAATTGAGAGAACTCTTCAGCATTGGCAAATTTTGCTCCACTCTTAGTTCCTTTAGGAATCTCTACATATAAGTAGAAAGAACCTTTAGGTTTTACTGCATCAAAACCAACCTCTTTTAGAGCCTCAGCCAATAATTCATGGCGACGAGAGTACTTTTCAGCAGTCTTTTCAGTAATCTCTGGATGTCTTAGTGCATAAGCTCCTGCAAGTTGGATTGGAATGAACTGTCCAGAGTCATTATTATCCTTAACTGTAGCAAAGGCTTTAACTACTTTAGCATTACCTGCTACAAAGGCCATTCTCCATCCAGTCATATTAAAGGATTTAGATAATGATTGAATCTCAATACCTACCTCTTTAGCACCAGGAATTGATAAGAAGCTTAAAGGCTTGTTATCATCAAATACTAACCCTGCATAAGCAGCATCATGGATTACGATGATGTTATTCTCTTTAGCAAATTCAATTACTGATTCAAAGAACTCTCTGTTAGCACTAGCTCCTGTTGGGTTGTTAGGATAGTTTAAGTATAATAATTTTGCTCTCTTCTTCTGATCTTCAGTTAAAGTACTTAAATCAGGTAAGAAGTTATTCTCTTTAAGTAATGGAAGGTTAACAACTTCTCCACCTAACCATTTTGTATGAGTTCCCATTACTGGGTAACCTGGAACTGTCATAATAGTGATATCTCCAGGGTTAATAAAGGCACTTGGTAACATTGCTAAAGCTGGTTTAGAACCGATAGAATGATTAATCTCAGTCTCTGGGTCTAATCCACTTACACCAAATACATTCTCCATATATTCAGCAGCAGCTTCTTTAAATTCAACAATACCATTATCAGAATAGAAACGGTTCTCTGGTTTTTGAGCTTCTGCATATAATGTCTCTACTACTTCTTTATCAGCCATCCAATCTGGCTCACCAACACCCATGTCAATTAACTCTATATTAGGATGCTCTGCCTTAGCAGCTCTTTTAGCTCTTTTAATTTTTTCAAATTTGTAGATTGTAGTATCTTTACCGAACTTACTTCCTCCAATTCTCTCAGCAAATAGATTCTGTATGTAGCTTTCTTCTGTCATAATTCAATTCTCCCTTCTCAATACATGGTTTCATTAATATTATCTATATTTCTTCAATATTTATTATATAGATTTCTCGCTTGTAAATCAACTGATTATTGAAAATAGTTATTATTTAGTTTTAAAAGTGAAACTTAATGGGTATATTACGATACTTTCAGTGTCTTAGCTATGAGCCATGAGCTGTCAGTCGTGAGTTAAATCAAATACTAAAATTTAAAAACTTTTAAAACCAAGTTTTCTTTTGAGTTTTTAAGTCTAAGTTCCAAAGATTTTGAACTAGCTCATAGCTTATAGCACACGAATCACGACTGTGTCACTAAAAGTGTCGCACTATCTAAAGCGTCAAATTTGCTCCCCCAATTTTTCCCCCAAATAAGCGTTAATTCTACAATGAAGGTCAGCTAATTTCTTTGAATTAGGCAATGTTTTAAATAATTGCTCAATATACTGTTTATCCTTAATAATTTCAAAACTTTTTTGAAAATTAATATCATAGACCCAACCTATCTGTATTAGTTTAAAATCATTTAAGGACTTTAAATTTTCATACCTAACAACTTCTCTATTCATTACTTGATTATATACATTAGTAGAAATTTCTGTTGTATCAGCTAAGCCTAGTCCAACGGTTTTATTTCTAGATTTGCTGTTATAATTTTCAAGTACTACTCGCCAAATATCTAATTTATCAGCATCTCGAATCAATTTAGTATAAAATAAACATTCTTCACTTTCATCAGTCGGTAGCTGTACCTTGTTGTGATAAGAAATTGCTTTTAAAATTATTTGGGCAGTAGTATCATTAACTAGGGCTAAAACTTCATTTTCCTTTAAAATTTTAACTCCGAGTTTAGCATGGTCTTCTGATTTAGTATCTGAAAAGGTTTTATACTTAGCATATTGTTCAAATCTACCCAAATCATGGAATAAGGCGATGACTTTAGCAGTATATAGCTGACTTTTATTCAATGGCAAAGATTTAGCTATTTTTATGATAAATTTGCAAACTTCATAACTATGTTTATATTTTAAGTCGATATTTTCTTGTTCATTAGGATTTGCAAAAGAGAATTGCTTAGTATAATTATCAAACCATATTTTTAATGACTCAAAGATTTCTTTATTCATGGAAAGCTCCTTTCTATTTAAGTTATAAGCTAATATAATTCTATCCTTGATTTTTCCTTTAATCAAGAATAAAATCCTCATAAAATTTTATTGACAATTTAAAATTTGTATAGTAATATAAAAAGTAAACCAATGGTTTACTTTTTAACTAAAATATAATGTTTTATATTAGGAGGGATTTAAATGAATAAAATTAAAAAAGGATTAGTTTTCAGTTTGATTATTGTAATTTCTTTTGTTTTTTCTGTAATGAGTAATGCTTCAAAAAGGTCAACAATTACAACTAGAAAAGATGTAGGAGGTAAGGAGATTAGATTAGAAATTAAAGAGGGAGAACATTGGAATCATAGATTACCTTTACTTCCATGGCTACCATTTTTTAAGATTAAGACGACTCCTCAGATTGCAGTTTGGATTGAGGATTTAGAAGGTGATTATTTGGATACTTTGTATGTTACTGAAAAAACTGCTACTCAATCTTGGCAGAAAGCCCCTGGAGATTCAACTCCTAAAGAAAAGATAAGAAGAAAATCTTCTCTACCACATTGGACCTATCAACGCAATGTAAAGTATGGTGATGGATTATATTTACCTACTAAAGAGAAGCCAGTAGCTGATGTGATTACTTCAGCTACCCCTGAAGCTGGTTTTGAATTACTTAGCAAGATTGAAGAGAAGTATAATAAGGTTATTCTTAAAGTGGAGATTAATAATTCAACTGATTTTAATAAATATTATCCTAAAGATGCTAAAAAAGGAGATGCTAATTATTCAGGAGGAGAATGGGGAAGTGGTCAACCAGCAATAGTTTATGCTACAACTGTTAATTTAAAAGGAGATAAAAAGTTTTATTCATTACAAGCTATTGGACATAGTAGTCCTAATGGAGAGAATGGTAAACTATATCCAGACCTTTCTAAATTAACAACTGCTAAGGGTATTATTAAGGATATTAGCGTTGAAATAAGATAATAAGGAGTGGTTTGATGGCTGTAAAGTCAAAAAGAGAGAAAAATAAAGAGCTTACAGAAAATGAAATTATTGATGCTGCTGAAAGATTATTTTTTTCTAAAGGATATGAGAATACAACAATGACTGAAGTGGCTAAGGAAGCTGATTTTAGTAAACGGACTATTTATGTTTATTTTGATAGCAAAAAACAGTTATATTTAGCAATAGTCTTACGAGGATTTAAAAAACTAATTGAATTAACCAATAAGGGTTTTAAAGAAATTGTTTCTGCAACAGGTTTGGAAAAGGTTGAAACAATGGGAAGATCATTTATTGAATTATATCAAAGGTATCCAAATTACTTTGAGGCAGTGGTGAATTATGAGACACAAAAAGAGGATTTAGAGGCTAAAGATAGGGTTACAATTCAATGTTATGAAGAAGGTGAAAAAATATTTAAACTTTTGTTGCAAGTGGTTAAAGAAGGGATAAAAGATGGAAGTATTAGAAGTGATATAGATGTTATTGATACAGCGATAGCTCTTTGGGCTAATATAGTGGGTATTAATACTTTAATAGCTAAGAAAAAAAGGTATATAGAAGGATATCATAATAAGAACGTAAAAGAAATAGTTACAGCCAATTTTGACTTTATCAAAAGGAGTATAAAAAAGAAATGAAAAGTTTATTCAACTATTTATGGTATAAAAACTAACAATAATGTAGTAAAAGGGTTAAAGAAAAGCATATACCAGTATTGATATTGGATATGCTTATTATCTATTGTGCTAGTTGAATCTTATATAAATAGTATCATTTAATGGGTATAGAGTGATATTTTATAGGTACTAGGTGTTGGGTGTTAGGGTTTACTACAACCTAGCACCTAATTCTTAACACCTAAAATATCGCAATATCTTTCTATTGTATCAATTTTACTATTCCTTCAGATATTAATTAATGAGAGGTGGATAATACATGGATAGAAATTTAGAATGGCATCAATCTTTAAGAGTTGATAGGCTTTTAAAAAGATTAGAACAGAATAATATGGAAGGCTTTTATGTAAATACTAGGGAGGAATTGATAGATAAGATAAAAAAATTAATTCCCGACAAGTCTATTGTTGGAGTTGGAGATTCTGTGACATTATTTGAGACGGGAATTATTGATCTATTAAGGGCTGGTAATTATGATTTTCTAGATAAATATCAAGAAGATTTAACAAGAGAAGAGAAAGATGATTTATATGCAAGATGATTTAGTGCTGATGCTTTTTTATGTAGTACAAATGCAATTACAGAAGATGGAGAGTTGTATAATGTAGATGGTTATGGAAATAGAGTAGCTGCAATGATCTTTGGTCCTAAGAAAGTAATAGTGGTAGCAGGTAAGAATAAGATAGTTAAAGATTTAGAGGAGGCTAAAAATCGAGTTAAGAATATAGCAGGACCGATAGATGCTAAACGACTCAATAAGAATACTCCCTGTACAAAAATTGGTTATTGTGTAGATTGTCAATCAGAGGATAGGATATGCAATAATTATACAATAATAAAACGGCAGTTAAAGAAAAATAGAATTAAGGTTATTATAATAAATGAAGAGTTAGGATATTAGAGATTATTAATCAAGATAAATTTTAAAAGTTATTTAACAACCTCTAAGGAGAATAATTAGTCAATATTAAAAAAATTTAATATAGAGGCTGCACCAGATTCGATATTAATTGTGTCAGAGTCTATTCAAGTACTTCAATTAATTTCTGTTGGAATTTTACATCCTGGATCAACAGTATTTATAGAAAAACCATCATATTTAAAGTTTATTTATGTCTTTCAATCAGCAGGAATTAATTTAAAAGGATTATCAATAGATAAGGAGGGAATTATACCTATTGAAATGATTAAAAAGAAATATAAGAACATCATTTTCTTATGCTTCTTTACAAGGTTTAAAATGGGGATTAAAAAAATAGCTCAATTAATTAAAAATATGACCATTGAAAATAAATCTTGACAATAAGACTACCCTCTGTTACACTAGATACCAGTAAGTATCATTTGTAACAATGATCTATATAAGGAGGTCTTCTATTGCGCAAACTAATTTTGAATGCTGCAAAACGATTATTAAAAAAAGAACCCAAACATCAATTATCTATTACCAAAATTGCTAAAGAAGCTAAAGTAAGTCGCCAGTCAGTCTATCGCTATTTTAATAGTAAAGAAGAACTAATTGAAATTTTGAGCAAAGAAAAAATTATAGACAATAAAGAAGATTTAGATATCAAAACACAAATTATAAATTCTGCTTATCAGACCTTTGCTCAGTTAGGTTATAATCAAGCAACTTTAGATAATATAGCAGATAAAGCAGGAATGACTAAAGGAGCAATCTATTCTCATTTTAATAGTAAAGAAGATTTATTTATCTCTATTTTTAATCATCATATTGAAGATCAAGTTTCTTTTGTTCTAGAAGAAATTAAAACAGCTTTAAGTTCTGCTAATCAAGAAAAGCAGCTTAATGACGTTATCCAAAAACAACTTGATTTTATAGAAACTAACTCAGAATGGTCTAAACTATTATTAGAATTTTTTGCTCATAGTAAGAATCCAGAAATTAAAACACAACTTACTCAATCATATCGACACTTTAAACAAGAACTAACTGAAATATTTTATCAATTGCAAGAATCAGGATATATATCAGGTGATATATATCCTGGTATGATAGCTACAGTTATTCCTGCTCTATTAGATGGTTTAATTATGCATTGGATTGTATATTCAGATCAAACAAAATCTATATCTTCAGCTTCACAACTAAGTAAAATATTATGGAATGGAATTTCACCCAAATAATAGGAGTTGATATTATGTCTGATTTAAAAGCTATTGAAAGTAAAACGATTGAATTAAAAGATGGACGTTCTTTAGGATTTATTGAATTTGGGGACAGGGAAGGAAAACCAGTTTTCTTTTTTCATGGAACACCTGGAGCTAGGTTATTTCGACATCCTAACTATGATGCAATTGCAGATTCATTAGGAATCCGTATAATCAATGTTGACCGACCGGGATATGGTCTTTCTGATTCTAAGCCTAATAGAACTTTATTAGACTGGGCTGATGATATAGCTCAATTAACTGATTATTTGAAGATTGATAAATTTTCTATGGCAGGTGTATCTGGAGGTGGCCCATATGTATTGGCTTGTGCTTATAAGATGTCTGATAGAATAATTTCTGGGGCTTTAATTAGCAGTTATCTTAATCAATATATTGCACCGGATTTATCTGAGGGGATGTCGTTATTTAATAGAATTGGTTTTTGGGTTGCTAAACATGTTCCTTTTTTTCTTCCTTTTTTAATTAGACAGACCTTTGAGAAGGGAATAAAAAAGGATGCAGAAAAGGTGTTAGATAAATCTATGGATTCTTATGCTAAGCCTGATCAAGAAATAGTGAGAAGATCAGAAGTTAGAAAGATATATTTAGAAGATATGAATGAATATTATCGTAAGAGCGTGAATGGACATGTTTCAGACTTAAAGTCAGTTGTAAGACCGTGGGGGTTTAAACTAGAAGAAATTAAGACTAAGATATATTTATGGCAAGGAGTTAAAGATAAAAATGTTCCAATATCCATGGGAAAATACTTAGAAGAACATCTTCCTAATTGTGAAGCTGAGTTTTGTGCAAACGATGGCCATTTATTATTTTTTAATCATTATGAAGAGATAATCTCTAAATTAACTAAATAATTTTAGAATTCAAAGATAAATAATTTATATTTTAGATAGTAAATAATATTTAAGGAGAAATTGAGATATTTATATTTGATGAGATTAGCCTTAATACGTTAATATGGCTATTACCAGAGGAAGTTATCTTATTAGTTCCTTGGTTAGAGAAGAATCTTGATTTTATTCAAAACAAGATTCCAAGTCTTTTAGAAAGAAAAGTTAATAAGTTGACAAATATTTCTACTCCCTAGTTTGCTTTGGCTGTTTTTTTGAGTTCATATTTATTTTTTAGGTTGGTAGAAAATAATTTGATTACGTTAAATTCTATTCTAGTTAGTAGTATATTTGAAATTGTCATATTAGTTCCAGTTATATTATCTATTCATAAAATTTCGGAAGTTTTATATAAAAAATTAATTTAGGGAGTGAGAAAATATGAATTTAGGTAAAAATCCAGTATTATTAATTATTGATGTACAGAAGGCATTTGAAGATTTAAAGTGGGGGACAAGAAATAATTTAGATGCAGAAGAAAAGATAAGTAGTTTATTAGATATGTGGAGGGAAAGAGATTATCCTGTTATTCATGTACAGCATCTATCACAAAGTGAGACTTCTCCATTAAGACCAGGACAGCCAGGTTGTGAGTTTAAGGATGAAGTTAAGCCTTTAGCAGGAGAAAAGGTTATACAAAAGAGGGTAAATAGTGCTTTTATAGGAACAGAGCTTGAAAGTTATTTAAGAGAGAATCAATTTGATAAGTTAGTGATCTGTGGCCTAACGACTAATCATTGTGTCTCTACTACAACAAGAATGGCAGGTAATTTAGGCTTTAATACTTTTTTAGTAGCAGATGGTACCGCTACATTTAATAGGAAAAATTATGATGGTCAGGAATTTTCAGCAGATGAGGTTCATGAAATCTCATTAGCTAATTTGCATAAGGAGTTTGCTACTGTTGTTACGATGGCAGATATAGTGCAGAAGATAAATAATAAATAATCTATCTAAGGACGAACATTCAGGTTCGTCCTTCTAATTTATAAATTTATAAGATATCTTTTAAAATAGTATTTTAGTTTAAATTAGTTATTTAATAAGATACGAAAAAAGGAGATAATCTAATGATAGAGGTGATAGAATTGAACAAATCATTAAAAAATACAATTTCATTAAAGGTTGGAGTGACAATTATTATTATTTTAGCAGTACTTTATCTTTGAATATACTATCAATAGTGAGAGTAGAAAAGAGAGGCTGAAGTTAGATTATAAAGAATTAGTCTATCGTTCTTTAGAAGATAGTATTAATCAGTTTTAGGAGGTTTAAAGAGATCCATATATTAAATAAGGGTTAAACTCTTAGGGGGAATAAAGATGAATTCAATTAAATATCTATCGAAGAATGGGCCTATTACTGGAGGTTTACTAGTTGTATTGGTTGCACTGATCTTTAGAATTAATGATATATTCATCTTAAAGATTGATGAGTTATGGGGAGAGATAATAATATCGAAGTCGATTGGCTTTCTATTGGTTATTATGTATATATTATATACAGGAAAGAGATTAAAAGATATTGGATTACATTCAAAGAGTATATTATTAAATCTCATAATCGGTACTCTGATTACATTACTGATCTATACTGCATCGTATCTTGTAGAGTATCTGGTTGCAAGAGCAGTATCTCAAGATGTTGAGATTATTATTGGGGCTATCGATTCCAAGCAAGGGGTTACTGGTGGAGCTATCTTTGGTTTGTGGTTATTTTTGGGGAATATAGTTAACTCTTTCATGGAAGAGGGGCTCTTTAGGGGACTATTGGTTCCTAAATTATTAACAAGATATACAGCCTTTAAGTCTATCATTATTCAAGGAGTATTATTTGGTTTATGGCATCTTGTATGGCCATTGAAGGAGATCCTATTAGAAGGAGTAGATATTGGAGCTGGATTTATGACTTCTGTTAGTTTATTACTCTTAGGTACTACCTTAACCGGTATTGTATGGGGCTATATGTACTATAGAACGAACAGTTTATGGACCTCCTGGATTGCCCATGTATTGACCAATACAATATTAAATATGGTGCATATACGATCTGATTTTGGGTTAGATGCTACTATTGTTTATAGGAATGTAGTTTCAGTTAATCTATTATTATTGAGTATATTAGTTATTAGATATTTAGCTAAGAGATATAACCTAGATATTGTAAAGCCTTGGAAGGATTAAGTGAACTGTTTTTATAGGATTAATACTGTAGATCTTAGTATTTATAAGATTAACATAAATATATTAAAGAGGAGAGATGTCCAATGAAGAGAGCGTTATTAGTGATTGATGTGCAGAATGAGTACTTTTTTGGTAAATTACCGGTTACTTACCCACAAGAGAGCTTAAGTAATATAACTAGAGCAATTGAAGCTGCCAGAAAGCAAGATATTCCAGTTATCTTGGTTCAACATACTGCCTCAGATAGTGATGCAACTGCATTTGTGAAAGGAAGTAGAGAGTGGGAGTTGCATGAAGAGATTCTGAAAATAAATTATGGCCATGTGATTGAAAAGAACTTACCTAGTAGTTTTACCGGTACAGAATTGAAGGAATTATTGGAGGATGAAGGAGTAGATACTCTGGTTATTAGTGGATACATGACTCAGATGTGTTGTGATACTACTGCAAGGCAAGCATTTCACCTTGGATATTCAGTAGAGTTCTTATCTGATGCTACAGGAACATTAGATATATCAAATTATGTTGGTGAGATAAGAGCTAAAGAGTTGCATGAGGCTATATTGATAACTCAAGCAATGAAGTTTAGTCAAGTAATTACAACAGATGAATGGATTCAAAGGATAGAGTGACTTAAACTTCATAATGGTTAAAGGAAAAAAGTGGGATAGAATGATTGAAAAGAGACTGGTCAATATATCAAATGCTACTATAGAGTAGACTTCAAGGAGAGATAGACCAGTAATGTTGAATCTACATGGTGACCATTCTAATTGTGAAGAAGAATTAAGATATAGAGATTTAATTGAAGCAGTATGCTCTATATTAACTCCTTCCTGACCAGGTTATGGAAGAACGCCATTTTCTGTAGGTAAGAGTCCTGAAGAAGCAGCAGATGCTATGGTTGTTTTGTTTGATCTTAAGCAGAGTCTTTTTCATCTGAATCTCTGCTGGGGATTAACAGTCCTTTATTTAGCTTCAAAGTATCAAGATAGAGTGAAGAAAATTATTTTGGAGTCAGCTGTTACTAAGCCCTAGCTTACTAAAGAGGATGTAGTATATACAGTAGCAAAGATTATCTTTAATCCTAAGTTACAGAGACTAACTTGGTTTATGATTAGAGTATTTGATAATTTATTTCTAAAGTTTTTTGTAAAATTATATTTATCTAAATTTTCAACATTTTCAACAATCAATAGAAAAGAGATTATAACTATAATAAGCGAAGAAGATATAGAAGAGGTCAAAAGGATGAACCATAGGTATTCTTCTGATAATGGGTTTATTAATGATTTAAAGCATAGGATTGATAGGGAAATAATTTATAAAATTGAAGCTCTAACGTTTATAATTCATAGTAAATATGATAAGTCTGTTCCGTTTGACTATGCTGAATATGCAGAAGAAAATATAAAGAGGTCAGAATTATTGATAACAAATATTTGGGGGTATTTAATCTGGATTGGGAGAGAAGATAAATGAAAAGTTAATTGATTTTTTAAGGTTGACAAACTAATCACTCTTATTGTGAGACTAATTTTTCTGTAGATAATGGTCATTTACTATTTCTAATCATTATAATGAGATATGCACTAAGCTAATTAAGGAGTGAATAAATATGAAGTTGGTGAAAAGTCTCTAAAGGATACGGTAGCTTAAAGAGGGAGTAGAAGAAAATATAGTGATGAATATTTAAATCTGGAAGAGTGGTCTTATTTGCTCTGGGCAAGACAAGGGATAGATAAAGATAATAAGAGATTAAGAAAGGTACTATCTGGAGATGCTTGTCACCCTTTTGAAACATATCTAAGTATAAATAAAGTGAAAGGAATCAAAACAGGTTGATGTAGGTATTTGCCTCTTGAACATAAGTTATTGTTGATATATGAAGATGAAAAATTGAAAGAAAAGGTCAGTAATGCTTGTTTAGAACAAAATTTTGTTAAAGAAGGTGCTGTTGTTTTTCTCTGGACTACAATTCCATATCGGTCAGAGTAACATTATAGTGTCTTCCCTCGTAAACTTATTGCACTAGAAGCGGGTCATATGTGTTAGAATCTTTATTTGGTTAGTGAATCAATAGGGGCTGGTAGCAGTGTTATAGCAGCATATAGTCAGCAAAAAATCGATGATATATTGCAAGTAGATGGAGAAGAATTTACTATATATGTTGCTTCACAGTAGGAAAGATTAAATAATTATTAATAAAATTATTTATCTACTTTAAATTTAAAGATATATATGGTAATATGAATATTAAATATTATTTGAGGAGTGGTATTAGGTGAAGCATCATCATAAAGAAATATTTGCTTCATTGATATGGGCGTTACCAGTAGCTAATAGAATAAATCATGTCAACAATTAACTAAAATTCAAAGGAGAATTTATATGAATGATAAAAAAATTATTCTTACTGGTGACCGTCCAACTGGAAAATTACATTTAGGACATTATGTTGGTTCTTTAGAAAATCGTGTTAAATTACAGAATGATTATAAGCAATTTGTTATGATTGCTGATGCACAAGCTCTAACTGATAATGCAGATAATCCAAGAAAAGTACGTGAAAATATCTTAGAAGTTGCTTTAGATTATCTTGCTGTAGGAATTGATCCAGAAGTTAGTACTATCTTCATCCAATCATTAGTGCCAGAGCTTGCTGAACTTAATATGTATTATTTAAATTTAGTAACAGTCAATCGCTTAAAAAGAAATCCTACAATAAAGAATGAAATAAAGCAGAAAGCCTTTGGAGATAGTATTCCAGCCGGCTTTCTAACCTATCCTGTTAGTCAAGCAGCAGATATAACTGCTTTTAAAGCTAATTTAGTACCTGTTGGTGAGGATCAATTACCACTGCTAGAGCAAGCTGTAGAGATTGTAAGAAAATTTAATAGAATTTATGAACCAGTTTTGGTTGAACCTCAAGCATTAGTATCTGAAGCTGCTAGATTAGTAGGAACTGATGGGAAGAATAAAATGAGTAAATCTTTAGGAAATGCTATTTCCTTGGCTGATTCACCTGAAGTAATCAAAGAGAAGGTAATGGCGATGTTTACTGATCCTAATCATCTTAGAGTTGAAGATCCAGGTCAAGTTGAAGGTAATCCAGTCTTTGAGTACCTTGATTTATTTGACCCAGAAAAAGAGGAAGTAAAAAGGTTAAAGGCTCATTATCGTCAAGGTGGACTTGGAGATGTTAAGGTTAAGAAAAGACTTAACCAAGTATTACAAGACTTTTTAAAGCCGATTAGACAACGTAGAGAAGAATATGCTAAAGATCCTGAAGAAGTAATGAATATTTTAAAGAAAGGTACTGAAAAAGCTAGACATAAAGCAACTCAGACAGTTGATCAAGTTCGTCAAGCAATGCAAATAGATTATTTTTAAATCTAAGAATCAAAATACCCCTTGCTAATATTAGCAAGGGGTATTTTGCTAGAGGTTTATTTATCTTAAAAAACTATCGATTATGTATTAGCAAATAGATTACTAACCAAAGTTATAGTTGATAAGTCTTTGTATATAGATAAACAACTTTAAAGTGTAATCTTTATTTTTATAATATTTACTAATTACTCATCACTAATCAACAATTAAAGTTGAATGACTATAACTATAAAACTATTACTAACAAAAAAGAATAAAATCTTTAAAGCTCCCCACACTAATCATAAGAACCTTAATTAAAGGAGAATTTAAATGGAAGGTATCTTATTTATTATTGTAGCAGCTGTTTCAGGTTTGGCTATGGCTGTACAAGGATCATTAAATTCTGTGTTGGGAAAAATAGTAGGACAGTTAGAAGCCACCTTTGTTGTCCATGTCATAGCTACGGTATTGGTGGCTGTATTGGTCTTTGTTTTGTCAATAGGAAAAGGTGATTTATCTCAATTACCAGAAGCCCCGTGGTATACTTATTTAGGAGGAGTCTTAAATATAATTATTTTATATGGGGTGATGTTCAGTATCCCCAATCTAGGGGTTGCCAATGCCACTACCGCAATTGTTGCAGGTCAGATATTAACAGCGATTTTAATAGACCATTTTGGACTTTTTGGTTTAGAAAAGATAGGTTTTCAATGGGTACAAGTAATAGGGCTTATATTATTAGCTGTAGGTATTAAACTATTATATGTTAAGTAGTGTTAAGTTTAAGTCAAGTTCACCCTATACTCATACTTAAATACTACCTTGACAGCTAAACAAGGAAGCGATATAATATAACCATACCCCCAGGGGAGGGGTAAATAATAGATGAGGTGATTTTAGTGGGACAACATACAATTGAAGTAAATAAAGATAACTTTGAAGAAGAGGTATTGAACTCTGATATGCCAGTAGTAGTTGATTTTTGGGCACCTTGGTGTGGACCTTGTCAAGCAATTGCTCCAGTTTTAGAAGAGTTAGGAGCAGAGTATACTGGTAAGATTAAGGTTGCTAAAGTTAATGTAGATAATAATCAAGAGTTAGCTACTGAATATCAAGTAGCAAGTATTCCAAATTTAGTATTCTTTAAAGATGGAGAAGCAGTTGATAGACAGATTGGATTCTCTTCTAAAGGTGATTTAGAGAATAAAATAAATAGTTTATAATAAAAGGTGGTTAACCACCTTTTATTATATTTACACTCTGTTTAGGGGTGGTGTGATGGCAAAGATTGAAAATCAGCTAAAAAAAGAGCTAATAACCCGTTTAAGGACAGTCAAAGGTCATATTGGTGGCATAGAGCGGATGGTTGAAGAGGAGAAGGATTGTGCAGATATTCTTATACAGATTTCTGCAATTAAGTCCTCTATCAATAAGATTGGATTATCTTTGATCGAAAGCAATCTATGTGAATGTATCTCTGATTCCTTAGATAGCCAAGATGAAGTCAAAGATTCAGTAAGAGATGCATTAAATAAAATCTTAAAATTTACTAAATAAGAAGACTTAGTACCTAGGTACTAAGTCTTCTTATTTATATATGTATGTTACTTGCAATAGAGTTAAATCTCTCTTAACTAAAGCTATTTATCAAATCATTAAGATTCAAGTTAACATAACCCCGTTCATAAGCAATGATAAGAGTTACTACAGTAAAGATAACTAAAAATAGAAGGTGTTCTCCCCAGCTTCCAGTAGTAATATTTATATGGAATTTAAATTTTCTATCATTTGGATAGAAGAGGGGGATACCATGAACATTGAGCATATCTGCTAATATATGGCTAACATAACCTATTAATAGACCATACCAGATTAGCTGACTAATCCAATTTAGGTCAATTAACTCTTTAGTTAAGAATCCAAATAATATAAATCCTAATAGGCTATGGGTAAAACCACGATGCTTAATTCCAAACCATTTTAAGGGTTTACTAATAAACCACAAAGCCCTACCTGCTTTACTACTAGCATGATCTATATCAGGTAATAATGAGCCGATAATAGCTGCGGTATAGAACTTCCACAAGTCTCCATTAAAGATCGACCCTTCAATTAAATAAGATAAATCTATAACATTAAATAGTGCCAATAGCTTAATAATAACTACAGCAAAAACAAAACCAAATAGAGAATGGGTATGATAAGTCATCTGCTTCCTACCTTTCTGTGTTTATTTTAGTTACTCTTTTTATTATATATTTTTTGTTTTATATTATCAATAGATGTAGAAAATCAATATATTTTCTGAAATATATTAGAAACAGTGGCAGGTAAGAAACAACTAGTTAAGAGAAAAAGATTTTACTTGTTATCTGTAACTACACATACTATATATTTGAATTTAATAATATAATAAGTTAGTTCAGTTCTATGATAGAATACATTAAACTACAATAAATTAGCATTGTTATCCCCTAATGTAAAATGGTTGATCTTAAGGAAAACTTATGTTATTATATTGACTGCAGGGTCAAGATGATAAATAATTTCAAAAAGGAGTAGAATATATGGTAGAAAAATCAAAGAAGGAGAGGTTGATTCAGGCATCGATTAAATTATTTGCTCAACAGGGCTATCATAATACAACTGTTGCTGAGATAGCTGATGAAGCAGGTGTAGCTAAAGGGACAGTTTATTGGTATTTTAATAGCAAAGAAGAACTGTTTTGGGGGATTATAGTTTCAAGGATTGAGTCAATTAATGAAAAGATAACAGAGGAAGTTAGCAAAATCAACAAGACTGCTATAGAAAAGATAGGGACAGTAATTAGGTTACAACTAAACCTTTTCAAAGATAACAAAAATATTGTTAAGATGATACATGAGTCTTCTTTTAGCCCAGGTGAAAATTTTTATAAAAAGATGCAGCAATTACGGGCAATAGGAATTAATAGTGTAGCTAAAATAGTTAAAGAGGGGCAAGAAAATGGTGAATTTGTTGTAGATATTGAAGCAGAAGAACTAGCTAATTTTATTTTAGGTTCTATTAGTGGTAGCTATAATCCTAGTGTTTATAAATTAGATAAGGTGGAAGAGAAGACAGACTTAATTTTAAATATTATACTAAATGGGGTTAAGGCTTAATAGATTAAGGAGGATTATTTATGAAGAGAAAACAGGTTTATATTTTGGTAATTACTTTATTATTTAGTCTATCCACTATTGCCTCTGCTCATCATGTCATTAATAAAGAGCAAGCAATTGAAACTGCTTTAGCAAGGAATGCAGAATTGAATAAATTAAGAAAAGAGATTGAAAGAACAGAAGCTCAATTAAAAGAAGCAGGAGGAGCCTTTTATCCTACTGTAGATTTGGGAACAAATTATACTAGATTTGGAGAAGAACCACAAGCTGGAGCAGCTAAAGACAACTATAGTATTAGCTTAAATTTAAATCAACCGATATTCTTGGCAGGGCAGCTAAGGTCTGCTTATGCAATAGCTAAAAATAATTTAAAAATTAGTAAATTAGAGCTAGAACAGAAGAAAGAAGAGATTATTTATCAAGTACTGGAGGAATATTATAATATTCTAAAAGCTAAAGAGATCCTTAAGGTACGAGAGCAACAAGTCAACCAAAATAAGGAATATGTAGAGGTAGCTGAAATCAATAAAGAGGTTGGAATCGGTACCAAAAGTGATTTATTACAGGCTAAGGTCAGTTATAATCAGGCTCAGCAGGATTTATTGGTTGCCAAAAATAATTTAGAGACTACTAAATTGGCTTTAAAGAATACTTTAAACATGGCAGATGATGTTGAGTTAGAGATTAGCGATACTTTGGAGTGGAAAGAAGAAGAGTTTGAGATGGAAGAGGTCTACAGTTATGCTTTATATAATAAATCTATGTTTAAGTTATTAGATTTACAAGAAGAGAATGCCAAACTGAGTTTAAAAAGGGAGAAGAATAGTAACATTTATCCTGAGGTTAGTTTAAACGCAAAGTATGAAACCAGTGATGAGAAGTTCACAGTCAGTGATGGTAATTGGCAGACTACTTTAAGTCTTAGTTATAATCTATTTAATGGTGGTCGTGATAAGGAACAAGAAGAACAACTTAGTAAAGTATTAGAAAAGGTTCAGATAAATCAAAAACAGATCAAAAGAGATATTAGATTATCAATTAAGAGTACATTATTAAATTTAAGAGCAGCAAGAGATAGGATTAAGTTGAATGAATTGAATCTAAAGCAGGCTCAAGAGAATTTAGAGAATAATGAGCTGAAGTTCAAAGAAGGGATTATTACGTGTTTAGATTTATTGGATGTTCAAACTACTTATCAACAGGTTAGAACTCAATATTATCAAGCAATTTATGATTATAATTTAGCAGTGGCTGAATTGAATAAAGTAATTGGAAAGATTGAGGAAGAAGTAAAATAAATCTGAGGAGGAAGTACCATGCTAAGAGGTTATAAGAAAATAATTATGGTTTTATTAATATTAGGAATAACAATTGCTGCTTTAATAGGGTGTTCTCCTAAAAAATCACAGCCAGTAAGCAGTAAAGAGCTAGCTCAAGAAGTGACTGGAATTCCAGTAGAGGTTATTAGAGCAGAGACTGGTGAGATATCCAATTACATTACCCTTACAGGAACAGCTAAAGCAGTTAAGTCAGCTGATTTAACACCACAATTGCAAAAAAGAGTAGTGGAGGTTTTGGTTGATGAAGGTGATAGAGTTAAAACGGGAGATAAGTTAATTCAGTTAGATCAAGTAGATATCAAAGCACAAGTTGCTGAAGCTGAAACGGCATTGAAGGTGGCTCAAGCTGCTTTAAAGGAGCTCTTAGCTGGAAGTAGGCAAGAAGAGATCGATAAACTTACTGCTCAAGTAGAACAAGCAAAAGTTAGCTATGAGCAAAGAGAAAGAGATTATGAACGTTACCAAAGGCTATTTGAGAAAGAGGTCATCTCTAAGCAGCAATTAGAGAGTGTTAGAACAGAGTATATTAGTGCTAAGAATAATTATAAGGCATTGCAAGAGTCTTTAAAGATGGCTCAAGCAGGACCAACTAAAGAAGCAATTCAGACTCAAAAGGCTAATGTAGAACAGGCTCAAGCTAAATTACATACAGCAAAATTAAATTTAGACAAGACCGAAATAACTGCTCCTTTTGCTGGAATAATAGCAGAAGTTGAGATTGAGACAGGGGAGATGGCTAAAGCACAACCGGTAATCTCAATTATAGATTTAAGCTCAATTAAAATTAAAACTTATGTCAGTGAGAAAAATATTAATAGTATAGAATTGAATCAATCAGTAGAGGTAGATTTTAATGCTTTAGATCATAAATTAGAAGGTAAGATTGTAAATATCAGCCCAGCATTAAATCAAGAGAATTTAGGTTTTCCAGTTGAAATCAAGGTTGATAATAGTAGCAACTTAATTAAAGCAGGAATGTATGCTGAAGTTAAGATTGAAACAGGTTACAGTGCTGGAAAGGTAGTTGTTCCTAAACAAGCACTGATTCAAGAAGATGGTAAGTCTTATCTCTATATAGTTGAGAATAACAAAGCAGTTAAAAAGGAAGTAAGTACTGGATTAACTACTACAGAAGATGTAGAGATTTTATCAGGAATTGAAGTAGGAGATAAAGTAATTACTGTTGGCTTAGAACAAGTAACAGCAGGATATGAAGTGCGAATTGTAGAAGGAGGTGGGCAATAATGAAGTTATCGGATTTTTCAATAGATCGCCCAATAGCTATTACAATGTTTGTACTTCTGGTCGTATTGGTTGGTGGGGTATCCTTTACTAAATTAGGGGTTGATTTATTGCCAGAGTTGGATCTTCCTTATGTTGTTGTTCAGACTCAATATAATGGTGCCAGTCCAGAAGAGGTAGAAGATTCCCTTACTGATCCTTTAGAAGAGACTGTAGCTACAGTGGAAGGATTGGATAAGATCCATTCTATAAGTAAAGAAGGTGTATCAACAATCATCTTGGAGTTTGACTGGGGTGCAGATATAGATAATGCTAAAAATGATGTTAGAGATAAGGTTGATATGGTTAAGGATGCTTTGCCTGACGGGGCTGATGAGCCGATTATTATGCAGTTTGACCCAGCCAATGAACCGATTATTAAAGTGGCTATGTCTGGAAGTAATTTAAGCTATTTAAAGCAGTTAGCAGAGGATAAATTTGAAACACAGCTAGAGAAGATATCTGGTGTTGCAGCTGTAGACATTGTTGGTGGTTTAGACCGGGAGATTCAAATTAAAGTCAACCAAGAGAAGTTAAATGGTTATGGAGTGACCTTAGATGATATATCAGCTAGTATTAGAAGCTCTAATTTAAATATGAGTGTTGGTGAAGTAGATGATGGTACTAAAGAGCTATCCTTAAAAGGAGAAGGAGAGTTTCAAAGTGTAGATGAGATTAGAGCTATTCAGCTAATATCTTCTAGTGGTCAAAAGATGAATTTATCTGATATTGCCGTAGTTGAAGATACTCATGCTGAAATACAGCAGTATAGTTATTTAAAGGGTAAGCGAAGTATTACTTTGGGAGTAAAGAAACAGAATGATGCTAATACTGTAGAGGTAGCTGATGCAGTCAATAAGCAGATAGAGAAGTTAAAAGAGGAGGTCCCTGAAAATATTGAAGTTAAGGTTATTTCAGATACCTCTGAATTTATTAAGGACTCTATTGCTAGTGTGCAGCAGAACTTCTTTATGGGTGGAATTCTAGCAATTATAATCCTATTTTTATTTTTGAGAAATATCAGAACAACAGTAATTATTTCAACTGCAATTCCAACCTCAGTAATTGCTACTTTAGCGATGATGTACTTTGGAGGTTTGACTTTAAATAACTTGACCTTAGGTGGATTGAGTTTAGGGATTGGAATGCTCTTAGATAACTCAGTAGTAGTGTTGGAGAATATTTATCGCCACCACCATGAAGGGTTAGGTAGGATTCAAGCAGCTAAAGAAGGAACAGCAGAAGTAGGTATAGCTATCTTTGCTTCTACTATGACTACAGTAATTGTATTCTTGCCAATGGTCTTTGTAGAAGGAATTGCTGGAGTAATCTTTACCCCGATGTCAAAGACTATCGCATTTTCACTACTGGCTTCTTTAGTAGTTGCTCTAACCTTTATTCCGATGCTATCCTCTAAGTTATTGCGAGTGGAGGTAGATGAGACGAAGAATAAAAGGGGAATTATTACAAAAACATACCAAAAACTGTTAAAAGCATCTTTAAAATGGCGTTATGTAATTGCACTATCTTTGATAGTTATTCTAGTCTTGTTTGGTTTTGGACTTAAGAGTAAATTGATTCCTCTACAGGTTGAGTTTATGCCTCAATCTGATCGAGGAACAGTAAATCTTTACTTTGAGTTGGCTCAAGGAACCAAGTTAGAGAATACTAATGAGTTTATCAAAGAGATGAAAACAAAGATTGGGGATATCCCAGAGATAGAGAGTTTTTCTAGTGAAGTGGGCTCTAATGGTAATAGCTATGAAGGTGAAATAGAGGTAGATTTAGTAGATTTAGAAGATAGAGAACGTAGTGTTACTGAAATTGCTGAGGTAATTAGAACTAGATTAAAGGATGTGGCTGGAGCAAAGATCAATGTTGTGCCGCAGACTTCAATGATGGGACGTAAAGGTAAGGGTGGTAGTGCAATTAGTGTTAATGTTCAAGGACCTGATTTAGATACTCTATTAGCTTTAGCCAAGCGAATAGAAGGAGAGATTGAAGCTACAGAAGGAACTAGAAACATTGCGATTACACCTAAAGCTAGTAAACCAGAATTGGAGATTATCCCTAAAGATAATTTAGCTAAAGAGCTAGGGATTACTAAGCAGCAGTTATTTAATACCTTAGATACTGCAATCGATGGTGCAGAAGTAAGTAAGTATAAAGAGAATGGAAAAGAGTACGATATTCGTTTGAAGCTATTTGATGAAGAGACCGATTCAGTTAATAAATTATTAAATATCAAGATTAACTCTCCACAAGGTGGATTGGTACCATTATCACAGATAGCAAAGATAAGATATGCAACTGGTCCAAATGCAATTGAGAGAGAAGAGCAAGAACGTAAGTTTACTATCTCCACAGATACCCATAACCGTAGTTTAGGGGCTGTATTGGGAGATATTAGGGGGAGACTAGATAAAATAGATCTTCCAGCTGGATATAGTATCAATTATCAAGGTGATGCTGGAGATATGGCAGAGTCCTTCCAAGAGTTAGGAAAGGCGATGATTCTAGCGATCATCTTAGTTTATATGGTAATGGCTGCTCAGTTTGAATCCTTAGTCCATCCTTTTATAATTATGTTCACAGTACCAGTCTCTTTGGTAGGAGCAATCTCTGCTTTAGCAATTACAGGTGTGCCTTTAAGTATCAATGGTTTTATTGGGATAATTATGCTGGCGGGAATTGTTGTTAATAATGGTATCGTACTGGTAGATTATATCAATACACGGCGTGAATATGAAGAGCGAGAACAGGCTATTTTAAATGCTGGACCGATCAGATTAAGACCAGTTATGATGACATCGCTTACAACTATCTTAGCGATGATACCTTTAGCCTTAGGAATCGGTGCAGGAGCTGAGATGCAACAATCCATGGCAATTGTAGTAATTGGTGGATTATCCCTTGCTACAGTCTTGACCTTGGTAATTGTTCCAGTTATCTATGATATTATGGAAGACCTTTCTCAACTTGTAATGAACTTTTTAAGAAAGATCCTCCATGGTGATGAAGAGACAGAGGTAAAAGCATAATTTAAGGTAAAATAAAAGTGTTGCTTAGCTGAGAAGCTAGGTAGCACTTTTATTTTTTTGATAGTTAATTGTTGATGGGGCGATTAATAGGTATATTGCATCTGCACTGCTAGCATAAAGTATTATACTATGAGCTAAATCTTATCTAGAGTGTTATTAGGAAATTATTTCATTGCAAGATTAAAGTATTTTTGGCATAGAAATAGAGGTGAGGTCGAAATATAAGAGCTGATTAAGGTTAAAAATAAAGGTCATAATTATAGCTAATAGGCAAAATACTTATTATTTCAGTTAACTTATAAGAGAATGCTGTAGATTATGATTATATAATTATAATTTAAATAAATTAGTCTAGTGTCTTTTATTTATGAAAATAGTTGGTTATTGCTATTTATAATAATTAATAAGAGGCTATTAATTTATTTATAGTTTAGGAGGGATTTATTGATCTGTAGGTACTGTGTCTATTTTATATATGGTAGGTTCTACTGCAGTCGTCTAAAGTGTAATGTTTATTTAACCGATAAGTGTTGTTACTTTAGGAGAAGAGTAGAAGAATCTATTGATGAAGATTAATGCTAGAGATATCTCTAGCATTAATCTTATTATACCTTCCAAACTTATACTATGGTGGTAATTAGCAAATCTCTTGATTACAGAGAGGAATTATTTATTGATTATAGAATCTATAATTTAGTAATTAAAAAAGAGGTTAGGTAGCAATGAGTGGAGTTTTTACTCGCCTCCTATCAATCTCTTAATATATAGAAAGAGGGGTAGTTGTGAAGAGAATAATTACTTTATTATCTTTATTTTTAGTGATTATAACTAATAGTACTTATGCTGATAGTAGTATAATAGAAGAGTTAGATGGGCTAAGTAAAACTTTATTTAAAGATATTGAGTTTTTGGAAGGGCATGTAGTAGATGTCAAAGAGGATCAAATCTATATTAATCTAGGTGATAAAGAGAATTTATTTATTGGGCAGAGATTTAAAGTTGTTAGAGAAGGTGAGCTTTTAAAAGACCCGATTACCCAGATGATATTGGGTAAACTTGAAAGAGAGATAGGAGAGCTGGAGGTTAGTCAAGTTAAAGAAGGTTTCTCCATAGCCAAGGCAAGTAGAGTCGATTCTAAAGTCAGGATAGAAAGAGGGGACAAGATAGTCCTTAAAGATAGATTAAAGAGAACTGGGTTTATTCTCTTTAATAGTAGTGAGGGTTTCGACCTATTGTCAGAACGTATCCAGAATTATTTTAATGACTATTTAGATAGTGATGATAGGTTTGAAGTAGTTGGTAGTAAAAGGATAGACAAAGTCTTAGAAAGAATTGGAATAAAGGAGAATATCGATCCAGGTCAGATTACTTTTTTAATGGGAGAGTTGAACCTTGATCTATTGTTGCTTGTAGATATTTCAGAAGGAAAGAATAGTATCTTTGTTTATAGTCAATTATATTCACGAAAGAATAAAAATCCCAACAAAGAAGAGATCATAACTCTACCTAAAGATGATAAATTGTTGCAATACTATAAGAGTAAGGAAAGAATAGAAGAGTTTAGTTTGTTGTATAAGAGTGACTTGCTTGAGATTATAAGCCAGAGTATTGCTGTTGGTAATATTGATGATGATAAGGATGTTGAGATTATATTAAATACTAAAGATTCCCTAAAGGTCTTTAATTATAAAGATGAGGAATTAGTTGAAAGTAATCTAGTAGATACTTATCAATTGACAGAATATGATGATTATGAATTATTAGTTGGTGATAATGATCAAGATGGAGTTGCTGAGCTCTTTGCTGAAAATTTTAATTATTTATTTAAGTTTAATTGGACTAAAAAAGGTTATAAAGCTAAGGCTTTTGAGAATTTATACAGAAATCGACCAAAAGGCTTGGTGAAACTAAAGGAGAAAGATTATCTAATTACTAGGGATTATCGTAACCAATTAAGATTTAATCTTTGGGAAGAGGGTTCTTATAAGACTGATTTTAAGTTAGATATTAAAGCTAATGAAGGATATCGTGTAGCTATTGGAAACATAGATGATGACAAAGAGGTTGAGATGATAGTCACAGCTTATGATGGAAAAGGGAAGAATAGGATGAAGGTTTATGATTTAGATGGTAACTTTGAGTATACCTTTCCAGGTAAATATGGAGCCAATATTGGAATTTTTAGAGATAAGAAGGAAATACTCTTTCATACAACTATTGCTAAAGAGAATCAACTATTGTCCTTTATGTGGGATGGAGAGGAATATGGCTCCAAGTGGAAGAGTGAAAGCTTTGCAGGAGAGATTAAGGATTTTGTAATAGATGATATTAATAATGATGGAAAAGAAGAGCTATTAGTCTTAGTAAGTGAAGAGAATCAGAGTAGAATTTATATTTATCAGCGAAATTTAGAATAATAGCTTGTCAACATCAAGTTAAGGATATAAAATAATAATTAGCTGACTAAAAAGTTATATTTGAGAAATTAGGCAAAAATCCATTAAAATGAATAAAAAACAAGGAAAAGAAGATGAGTTTTTCAAAATGATAAATTAGTTAGCTAGAGTTTATAAAAATAATGTATGTAGTTAATTATATTTTTAATATAGAGTATATCTGTTTATAGCAATTTAAAGTTGAGAGTAAATAATTATAATTTATATGATAATCTTATTAGGAATATAATGAACTATAAAGGATGTTTTCTGAGATTCTTGAGGGGGTTTGTTTATGAAGAGAGCACATATTATTGGCATTGGTGGAATAGCAATGTCAGCTATTGCCCAATGTTTAATTCAATTAGGTTATAAAGTAACAGGTTCTGACTTACACCATAATGATTTGGTAGAAGAGCTGAGAAATCAAGGAGTAGAAATCACTATTGGGCATCAAGCAGAGAATATATCTACAAAGATAGAGAAGGTAATCTGCTCTGATGCCATTCCTGAGACTAATGTTGAGATTGTAAAGGCTAAGGAGTATGGTTTGGATTTATTAGGGCGTTCTGATGCTCTTGCTTGGATTACCAAAGAGAAGAGGGTTATTTCAGCTTCAGGAACCCATGGAAAGACGACTACTTCTTCAATGATTGCTTATCTATTAGAGGAAGGAAAGAAGGAACCTAGTTTTATTATTGGAGGAATCTTGAATAACTTTGGTAGTAATTTTAGAGCCAATCAAGGAGACTATTTTGTACTTGAAGGGGATGAATATAACAAATCATTCTTAAAGTATCCTTCTGATATTGGAGTTATTACAAATATTGAATTTGATCATCCAGATATCTATGCAGATATGGCAGAGGTATTTGATACTTATCACCAATATGTAGATGGGTTAAGAGAGTGCTTGGTGACCAATCAACAGGTTATTGAGCAACTTGGGCTGAAGATAGAAGAGATGAGTATTGAGGTAGTTACAGTAGGAATTGATGACAATCAAGCAGAGTTTAATGCTATCAATATTAGGGAAGAAGAGTTAAGTTCTTACTTTAATGTTGAATATCAAGGTGAAGAGATTGGTGAATTTAAGATAAACGCTTTAGGAAGCTATAATGTCAAACATGCTTTAGAGGCAATGGCAGTAGCCAAATACTGTGGCTTGTCTTTTGAAGCAATAAAGAGAGGCTTAAGGTTATGGCAAGGGGTGAAACGCCGTTTTGAAATTTTAGATGATGATGAGAGTAGAATTGTTATCAGTGATTATGCTCATCACCCAAGCGAGGTAGAGGCGGTAGCTGAGATTTTAGAGAGGATTAAGAGTAATAAGAAGAAGGTTTTAATCTTCCAACCCCATCAGTATATTAGAACTAAAAGTTTATTTGAAGATTATAAGGGAATCTTGGATAAAGAGATAGATGAAAAGGTGATACTAAAGATTTATAAGGTTAGAGAGGCTGTGGAGAATGAAGATTTGGAAAAATTAGGTAATAAATTGAGTCAGATGGTCAGTAAAGGTGATACTGCCTATTATAATAGATTCGAGGATTTAAAGAGGTGGCTAGATCAATATAAACAAGATAATCAAGCAATCTATCTATTCTTAGGTGCTGGAGATATAGATACTTTTGCTAGAGAATGGGCTCAGAGAGATTAAGAACTATAGGTTTTAGTCTCTTCTTTTTTTATTGGAGTACTAAGGTGGGCTTAGATATGAAGATATAGGGAAAATTTATTTTTGGTTGGAATATTCCTTCCTTAAATCTTATAAACATTATAAGAACGTAAATTTATTAAGGGAGGTGAAAAGATTACCGTGCTAAGCAGGTAATCTTACTTATGGAAGCTATAATTGTAACTCTTGTTGTGTTGGGTGGATTGATTATAGCAGCGGTTTGGTGGAGAAAGAATAAGTATGATGAAGAAGCTAAGATTATTCCAATGCCTAAGGATAAGGAGGATGAAGAGTTAAAGAGAGAATTTATGGTGGATTGTTCCAATTATGAAGAAGAGGAGATATTAGAAGAGATTAACTTAGATGACAATCTTAAAATGAAGCAAGAATTAGATAAGGAACTAGAAGAGGAAGAGGATGAACTAGAAGAGGAAGAAGATGAACTAGAAGAGGAAGAGGATGAACTAGAAGAGGAAGAGGATGAACTAGAAGAGGAAGAAGATGAACTAGAAGAGGAAGAAGATGAACTAGAAGAGGAAGAGAATGAACTAGAAGAGGAAGAGAATGAACTAGAAGAGGAAGAGAATGGACTAGAAGAGGAAGAGGATGAATTAGAAGAGGAAGAGGATGAATTAGAAGAGGAAGAGGATGAATTAGAAGAGGAAGAGGATGAACTAGAAGAGGAAGAGGATGAACTAGAAGAGGAAGAGGAAGAATTAGAAGAGGAAGTTAAGGGTAAGTAGAAGGTATATATTAGGAAATGATCTCCTATTGAAGGAGGTCATTTTATTTTGGGTTAATATTCAATCAGAAGTTGCTTTATGCTTTTATATTAATACCTATCAATCTATAGTTAAATATGATAAAATACTAAGCAATATTAGAATAGTTAATAATCGAATGGAAGGGGACTACAGATGAACCTATCTATAATAGTAGCTATGGATAAGAATAATTTAATAGGAAAGAATAATGAAATGCCTTGGAACTTGCCCTCTGACTTAAAATATTTTAAAGAGAGAACTTTAAATCATACAATAGTGATGGGTAGAAAGACCTTTGAATCTATTGGTAAACCCCTCCAAGATAGAAGAAACCTTATCTTAACAAGGGATAAAGATTATTCTCAACAGGGGTGTGAGATATTTCATTCTAAAGAAAGTCTTTTAAATCACTTTAAAGATAGTAGTGAAGAGATCTTTGTTTGTGGAGGAACAGAGATATACAAGCTATTCTTACCCTATGTCGATAAATTATATATAACAAGAATAGAAGAAGAGTTTGAAGGGGATACTTACTTTCCCTCAATAAATTTAGAACTTTGGGAGAAGGTTTGGAGTCAAGAGGGGAACAAGGATAAAAACAACCCTTATAATTATAGTTTTTATCTGTATAAGAGAAGATAAAATTATATTGATAATAATTATTAAAAATATTTTTGATAATGTGACTAAGGTCATATAAAGGTTAGGTGAGCTTCTTTATAATGTAATTGTAAGTAAGGGAATGTTGAGAACTTGATTCAAAATTTAAATAAATCGGAGGGGTTTAATTATGAAAATTGAAAAAACAGATATTATTTCAGAGGTATTAAGAAAGTATCCAGAGACTGCCGAAGTATTTATGAGTTTTGGTATGCACTGCTTGGGATGCCCAACAGCAACAGGGGAAGCCATTGAACAAGCCGTGATGGTACATGGAATTGACCTTGATAAGATGATGAAAGCTTTAAATGAAAAGGTAAATTAATTAAGAACTATACACTATCAACTCTAAAGAGGAGGGGATGAGATGGAATCTATAAAGTTATTGGTTGAAGAACATAAGAATATTAAAAGAGTCTTAAAAGTTGTTAGAAAATTATCTATTAAGGTCTTTGAAAGTGGGGAAGTAGATTTTGCTTCTTTTTATAATGGAATTGATTTTATTAGAAATTATGCTGATAAGCACCACCATAATAAAGAAGAGGAGATACTCTTTAAGAAGTTATCTGAAGAGTTAGGTGAACCTCTAGCCAGTGGTCCAATTTCAGCTATGTTCTCTGAGCATGATTTAGGTAGATTATTTATCTATAATTTAGAGCAAGCTTTAAAAGCAGTTAAAGCAGGTAACGGTGAAGCTAAAGTGGATATTATTGCCAATGCCGTTGCTTATACTGATTTATTATATAGACATATCGATAAAGAGGATAATGCTATTTATATCTATGGTGAGAAGAACTTAAGTCAAGATTCTTTAGCAGAGGTAGAAGAGGCATGTAAGAAAGTAGAAATAGAAGCTAGCCAGCAGGGAATACAGGATAAATACTTGAAATTAATAGACGATTTAGAGAAGAGAGTCGATTAATTTAATAAGGTAAGGTTTAAAATCAGGGAGTAATCTACTCCCTGATTTTTATAATTAAGCTATTATTTATTGTTTTGGAAGATATCATATAGTTGGGTAACTATAAAGGCACATAAATCAAGTTTTCTTTCAAATAATAAAGGATATAGGTATAACAATCATGTATTATAAACAATGGTATTTTTAGATGTAATTTTTGAAGAAGTAGAGGTGCTTATAATGACAAATATTATTTTTATTGCAGTAGCTTTGGCTTTAGATGCCTTTGCAGTAGCCTTAGGATTAGGCTGTGGAAGTAGGTTGAAGGCTAAGGAGAAGTTTTTGATTGTACTCTCTTTTGGTTTCTTTCAGGGATTGTTTGCAATCTTTGGTGCTCAATTAGGAAGTTATATCAATAGTAATATCTTTGATTTTGGTAATTACATAGGTGGAGCTATTATTCTAATTATCGGCATCTTATTTTTGAAGGAAGGTTATGATAATCAAGAAGCCTGTGTTTATATGGAGTTCAGCCCTTGGACCTATATAGTTTTGGGAGTTAGTGTAAGTATTGATTCCTTTGGAGTAGGCTTTTCTGTATTGTATAACTTAGATATTATTCCTATACTCAGTAATGGTACAACTATTGCAGTAATCACTGCAATCTTAACGGCTGTCTCCTTAATGATAGTCAATTATATTAAAAACTTTGCAATTGTTGAGAAGTATGCCAACTATCTAGGAGGGATAATCTTAGTTATCTTTGGGATTAATATGCTAATGGATATCATTTAATTTAGAATTGTTCTTACACCACTGTGGTTTCTTGATAACCTTAGTGGTGTTTTTTATTTCAATTTTAATTTTAAATTATTAAGTATCGTCGTTCTTGAAAAGGGTAAAAATATAATTATGAAGAATAAATTATATACGGGAAACTGTTTTTCTTATGTAGAACTACTCTATTAAATAATAATATAACTGGAGGGGTTAAGATGGCCTTTGATACACCGATTGAATTAAGGAACCAGATTATTTATGAGGCTTATGTGAGAAATCATAGTAAAGAGGGTACCTTTAATGAGCTTGTCAAGGATTTAGATAATATTAAAGAGCTGGGAGTTGATATTCTATGGTTGATGCCAATTCACCCTATTGGGCAGAAGAATAAGAAGGGTGAGTTAGGTTGTCCTTACTCTATTCAAGACTATAAAGGAGTCAATCCTGAGTATGGTACTTTAGATGATTTTAAAGGCTTAATTAAGGCTGTGCATCAGAGGGGTATGAAGTTGATGATAGATGTAGTCTATAACCATACTGCCCATGATTCTAAGTTATTTAAAGAGCATCCGGAGTGGTTTTATCAGACTGCTGATGGTGAGGTAGGGAATAAGGTTGGTGATTGGTATGATGTTATAGATTTAGATTTTGATAATTTAGCTTTATGGAATTATTTAATAGATGCTCTTAAATATTGGGTAGAGCTTGGAGTAGATGGATTCCGTTGTGATGTGGCTTCGATGATTCCTCTTAAATTCTGGAAGAGGGCCCGTAAAGAGGTTGCTCAAGTAAGAGAAGGGATCATTTGGATTGCTGAGAGTGTAGAACCAGACTTTCTTAAGGCTCTAAGGAAGAATGGATTTGTAGGTTTATCAGATGCGGAGCTTTATCAAGCTTTTGATGTTAGTTATGATTATGATACTTTCCTATACTTTAAGAAGTATAAGAGTGGGAAGATATCTTTTGCTGAATATCTAGAGAAGGTAAGGATGCAAGAGTATATCTATCCTGCTAACTATGTTAAGATGAGATTTATCGAAAATCATGACCAAGAAAGGGCAAGAAGGTGGTTACCAGTAAAAGAAGACCTATATAACTGGACAGCTTTCTATTACTTCCAACAAGGGCTAACCTTAATCTATGGAGGGCAAGAGACCGATGATATAATCTCTCCAAGTCTATTTGATCATGATCCAGTTGATTGGACTTTACTTGATGAATATTATGTAGATTTATTGAAGGATTTAGGAGAGATTAAAAAGGATGAAATCTTTGCTAAAGGTTATTATGAGATCTTAGATAGTAATAGAGAGGGAGTAGTAGTAGCTACATATCAACTAGATAATAGATTAATGGTTGGAATCTTTAATTTAGAACAGAAGTTAGGGGATATTAGTGTACCAGTCTCTGATGGCAAGTATGAAAACTTAATCAGTGCTAAAACAATCAAAGTAGAAGATGGAAAGGTAACCTTAAGTGTAGAGCCAATTATCTTTGCAGTAGAGGTTGAAGATAATGAGAAGAAGGTAATATTATCAGAATTATAATATAGATATACAACTTTAGAATGAAATATAAAACCAATCTACCTCATCCCTAGCCCTTATCCTTATACAAGGAGAGAGAACAAAATATGTTTTAGTTCTCTCTTCGGGTCTATTGACCACTTCGTAATAAAAAGAATTTCCTAAGGTAGGAGAGAGCTAGGGAAATTATACTTTATAATCATTTTTAATAAAGTATAATTACCATGGAGAGTCTCTTGAGACTCGTAAGGAGTGAGGTATGAAAATGGTTTTAAATTTTTATAAAATTACATTTTAGACTTAGATATCTATAATAAAAGAGATTGATAGATAATTATCTATCAATCTCTTTTATTATAGAAAAATAACTGAAAAGTTAAATTTATAATGATTTTATTTTACTCATTACTTGTTTTTCCACTATCATCCGAATTAAGCGGCAATGTTTTTGGAATTTTTGGCAGAAGTATTGTATTTTTGATAAGCAAAGATATACCAATAACTAACTCCAATTATTACTGCTCCACCAATAATATTACCGATAGTTACTGGCAATAGGTTATCGATGAAGAAGTGCTTCCAAGTAAGTTTAGCTAGTTCACTTTGAGTAAAATGTCCAGCCTTTAAGTAAAGTGGGTTCTTACTTGCTATGATTCCTGCTGGGATATAGTACATATTTGCAATACTATGTTGGAATCCTGCAATAATAAAAGCAAATATTGGGAAAAATCCTCCCCAGACTTTACTTGTAATATCTTGTGCACTATACATAGCCAGGGCTGCAGCACAAACAATAATGTTACATAAAGTACCTAAGATAATAGCTTGACCAAAGCTAGCCTCTAACTTATGTAATGCTAAATGGATATGATAAGCACCTAAAGCACCATTTCCAGCATCAAATTGCCCTGCAGAGATGGTCATAATAGCAATTAAAACTGCTCCAAGAAAGTTACCAATATAGACAATTCCTAAAACTTTCAAAAAGCTACCCCATTTAATTCTTTTTTCTAAAGTACTAATCAGCAATAAACAGTTACTAGTAAATAAGTCCGCACCAACAATAATGATTAACATAAGACCTACTGGAAAGATTGCCCCAGTGACTACCTTAGCAGCACCAGAGTTTTTGATAGTATAAGCAGCAGTGTTACTAGATAAAGCTCCCATAGCAATGAATACCCCTGCAATAATAGCTGACAATAAGATAATGCTATTACTTCTATGAGTCTTTTTAACCCCAGATTCAATGGTATATTCAATGGTTTCTTTTGGTTTTAAATAACGTTTCTCCATTTTAGTCCCCCTGAAATATATTTTGTTAAAATAATCACGAATTCAATCATAACATACCTGTGATTATAATTCAATAACTTCAGTTATTTTAGTGAATAGTGTGAAAATTCTTAGTATAGTAAGAGGAGTGACTATCAAAGAGTAATTAGTAAGCTAAAGTTTTGTAGGATTTAAGAAGTGATAGAGTAGATATTGCGATATTTTTTACATCAGTGTATAGTTGAGGGTTGATTGTGGATAGTTAAGGTCTTTAAAAGTGAAGAAGATTAATGTTTGAGCAAAGCAAATATTCTCAAGGGATAATAATTCTACTCCAAACTTAGAATTAGAAGTACTATATTTCTAATTCTAAATAGATATTGATTGCTGAGAGAGTGGGCTTTGCCACGGAAGGTTTGTTCTTTAAACCTGCAGGTATATTTTCTTCTAGACTGGGCTGCTTTTACCACGAAGGGGTTGCTTTATAACTCCAAAGATAAAACTCGTAAGTTTGGTTACTTTTAGGGCGCCCTGAAGGAAGTGTTCTTTCTTCCTGAGGAAGTACTCTTGGGGTGCAATGCTAACAGTAAATTGGAAAAAAGCTGATAAGCTTTCCTGAAAAATGTTTTAATAATTTTGCTAACTTTTAAAGTAAAAAGTGTCGTAATATACCCATAAAAAGACACTATCTATATTGAAATTTGATTATTAGAGTGCATTAAACTAACTCTTTAATCTGTAAATAAAAATAGAGAAAACAAGGTGAATATTCACCTTGTTTTCTCTATTTAAGCAATTACTTGTTAGTAGTAACTTTGCACTATTCTTACCCAATTCCTCCATAGATAACTCCCAGCACTAGTACTATAACAGCTACTATAGTAAATACATACTTGGCTACAAACTCCCACCATACTCCTAAGGGTTTATTAGCACCTTTATTTATCTCTTCTCTAGCTCTAGAGACACCAAAGACCCAGAAGAAGACAATAGCTGCTAAAACTGCACCTAAAGGTATCAAGTAGATACTGACAAAGTCAGCAAATTTACCAAATAAATTTATATTTAAATCTAATGGTATTCCAATTAAGAAGCCAAGAGTACCTACGATAATAGCACTTTTTCTTCTAGAGATATTGAAGCGATCCATCAATGCCTCTACAGGCACCTCCATCAAATTCAGTGCCGAAGATAATGCAGCAAAGAAGATACTTAAGAAGAAGAAGGTACCAAAGATATATCCTCCAGGCATCAATTTTAAGATATTAGGAATCGTAATAAATAATAAGGTCGGTCCAGCTTGTGGGCTTAATCCAAAGGCAAAGACTGCTGGAATAATCACTAAAGCTGCTAGGAATGAGGCACAAGTATTGAAGATAGCAGTATGGATAGCTGATTCAGGGATATCGACATCATCCTTTAAGTAGCTACCATAAACTAACATAGCTGCTCCACCTAAGCTGACTGTAAAGAAGGATTGTCCTAAAGCCATAATCCAAGTAGTAGGGTCTTTTAATAAAGCCCAATCAGGGATAAATAAGAACTTTAATCCTTCAAGTGCACCAGGTAAGGTTAAAGAACGACTTCCTAAAACAATTAATATTGCAAATAAAGTAGGCATCATATACTTATTAGCCTTTTCTATCCCTTTAACGACTCCTAGGTTGACTATAATTAAGGTGATAATTATAGCTAACATATGCCACACTATACTCTGGGGTTGACCAGCAAATCCACCAAACATAGCAGGTATATTATCTACACTTACAGTTGCAAAGCCATTAGTTAAAGCTAAAATAAAATATTTCAGTATCCAGCCAACTACAATTAAGTAGAAGACAAATACTCCGCTGACTCCAATTACAGGGATTGCCCCTAAAGGGGAAGCAAGGGGTAAATTTCTCTCTTCAAAGACTTCCTTGAAGGCACCAATAGCTCCTCTTTTTTTATTACGTCCAAAGGCAAATTCACCCATTAAACCAGTAGTTCCTAAAACTAAAATAAAGAATAGGTAAGGAATCAAAAAGGCTGCTCCACCATAACTGCCTAGTCTCCAAGGGAACATCCAGATGTTACCTAAGCCAATTGCTGCTCCAATACACGCTAAAATAAATCCAATCTTACCACTAAAGGTCTCTCTCTTTTCCATTCTCACTCTCATCCTCCTCGTCTCATCAAAGCAAAACATAATTATATAAAAATTTTAACAAAAAAACAAATAGATTTCAATAATTTAAGCTATTAAAGTGAATTTTTGCTGAAAAGAATAAAATATTAGTATTTTTCTAACCTGTCAGGGAGAGTGCTGACAGGTTAATACTATTATGGAGTAGGGGTGAGCTTATGGAGGAGATATATTTTCCACTATCGGCATTGAATACTTATATCTATTGTCCTTATCGAATGTATCTAGTCTATATATGTGGTGAATGGGAAGAGAATTATCATACTACTAAGGGTACTTTAGACCATGAACTTGTCCATTCAGAGATATCTAGATATAGAGAGGGATATAAGCAAACGACTCAAGTTTATGTAAAGTCTGATAAGTATCGTTTAGTAGGAAAGATTGATGTTGTAGAGGAGCGAAATGATGAGATTTATCCTGTGGAATTTAAGAAAGGAAATAGTAGTGAATGGGTAAATAACAAGTTACAGCTCTGTGCTCAAGCAATCTGTTTGGAAGAGCAGTTAGGTATAGAGATTGAACGAGGTTATCTCTGGTTTTTAGATTCTTATCGGAGAAAGGAAGTAGAATTTACTAAAAAGTTAAGAGCAGAGACAATTAATAATACCCAAGAGGCATTAGCCATTATAGAAGAAGGAAGAGTTCCTAAGAGAGCGTCTATTAATAGATGTAAAGGATGTAGTATTAGGGGGATATGTTTGCCAGATTTAAATTAATCTATAAGGAGTGATTTTGTTGCCAACTGTATTTATTACTGATGAAAATAGTACTTTAGTTAAGCGAGGAGAGCGCTTAGTTATCAATAAGTTTGGAAATAAGGCTTTGGATATACCATTAATAAAGGTCAAACAGGTAATTATCTTTGGTAATGCTACTATCACTACATCGATGATTGATACTTTTTTAAAGTTTGAGATTCCAGTCAGTTTTCTAAGTTTTAATGGTAAATTTCGTGGGCGTCTGATGCCCCAATTCTCTAAAAATTCTATTTTGAGAAAGGCTCAATATAAGGCTTCTGAAGATAGAATTGTCTGTTTAGAGATAGCCAAGTATTTTGTAGTAGCCAAACTCAATAATCTTAGAACTCTCTTATTGCGAGCTACTAGAGATGATAGAAGTGAAAGGGCAAAGAAGGTAATTAGAGAATTAAAGAATATTATCACTAAGGCTGAGAAAGTAGAGAGTTTGGATAAGCTGAGAGGTTATGAGGGGTTAGGTTCAAGAAAGTATTTTAGTCTCTTTAACGAACTATTAATTGATGATTTCACCTTTACTAAAAGAAGTAGAAGACCACCACGAGATGAAGTTAATGCCCTGCTTAGCTTTGGATATATGCTCTTATATAATGAGGTGTTTAATGCTGTTAGTTTGGTGGGGTATGACCCTTATATAGGATATTTACATCAGGACGAGTATGCTAAGCCATCTTTACCTCTAGATTTAATGGAAGAGTTTCGACCATTAATTGATAATCTAATTAAACGATTAATAAACAGGCAGATAATTAGACCTGATGACTTTATTGAAAAATATGGTACTTATGAATTGACTGAAAAGGCATGTAAGAGCTTCTTACAGAAGTTTGAAGAAGATTTTGCTAAAGAGATTAAACATCCCCTCTTTGAATATAAGGTAACCTTACGGAGAGCAATAGAATTGCAGGCAAGACTTTTAGGAAAGAGATTATTAGGGGAACGTGATAAATATATTCCCTTTGAGGTGAGATAGATGTTTATAGTTGTATCTTATGATATCTCCAATGATAAAAGGAGGAATAAAATCTTTAAGGTGTTGAAGGATTATGGACAATGGATTCAATATAGTATCTTTGAATGTGGTTTGGAGCAGAAGGAATACTTAAAGTTAAGGAGTAGATTGAATCAGCTTATTGATGAAGAAGCTGGGGATAGCATTAGGTTTTATTTTCTCTGTGAACATTGTACTAATAAGGTAGAAAGGATAGGTGGGATTGAAGAGATGGATAAAAATACTATTATTATTTAGCTTTAAAAGAGGGAATCTATTACTAATGGAGAAATAGAAAGGTAAGAGGTTAAGTAATTAAAACATTTAGTTTGTTTTAATATATTTTTTATTCTAGTTTCCGACGACCTGTTGTTGCACCTCAAATACTAGGAGGTTGTCGGAAACAGAGTATCCAAGAGTAATCAAGAGAACAACTTAGTATTTGAGATTTAATCTGATTTTGATTTTTAGCTTCTTTAATCAGAAATTTTGAAAGTTGGAATCTCTGCTCTAGGTCGTCGCAAATGTCGATTTGAACCTTGGAGTGATAGGGGCTGAGCTGGGGTGGAGAATAACAATATATAATCTCTAGTAAGAGATTGAAACCATCCCTTATCCATTTATAATGCTCCCTTCTAGTTGAATAACAATATATAATCTCTAGTAAGAGATTGAAACTTAGGCTTAGTACCTATATCCTTAGATATTGCTTCGGCTGTAGGGAATAACAATATATAATCTCTAGTAAGAGATTGAAACCTTATGGGCACATGATTATTCAGTCGCTCCGCTAGGGAGAATAACAATATATAATCTCTAGTAAGAGATTGAAACATCTATCCTCTATCCTCTTAATATCGTTTCTAAGCAAGAATAACAATATATAATCTCTAGTAAGAGATTGAAACTTGGTTTTCTGAAGGTAGGAAACCCATTGAGGGATTGAATAACAATATATAATCTCTAGTAAGAGATTGAAACAATCTCATCTTCAATTAATTCTGCAAGTGGATTAAGAATAACAATATATAATCTCTAGTAAGAGATTGAAACTGTTCCATAAAATTTCTTAGATATTCCCCACAAGGTAGAATAACAATATATAATCTCTAGTAAGAGATTGAAACGTAGTTCTCTTTCTATAATTCTCTCTTTGACTAGCTTGAATAACAATATATAATCTCTAGTAAGAGATTGAAACACTTGATGATACCATCTGCTATTTTTCATCTCTTCAGAATAACAATATATAATCTCTAGTAAGAGATTGAAACTTCAAACATGATCTCTAATTTGGTAATTCTGCTTTGAATAACAATATATAATCTCTAGTAAGAGATTGAAACCTTTCTCCATTCTCGATCTTCTCGAAATAATCTTCATGAATAACAATATATAATCTCTAGTAAGAGATTGAAACGCAAAATGGATCTAATGTTGAGAAAATAAAAATTGAGAATAACAATATATAATCTCTAGTAAGAGATTGAAACAGTTAATGGTACCTGACAAGTTAAGGTTGCTTTTTGAATAACAATATATAATCTCTAGTAAGAGATTGAAACTTGGTCATCACCTGCGACATCTATTCCAGCAGTATAGAATAACAATATATAATCTCTAGTAAGAGATTGAAACTAATGATAAGTTGGAGGTTACAACTAATGCTGGAGAGAATAACAACATATAATCTTTAATAAGAGATAAAAGTCAAGATATCTCATAATTTAAAACTATAATTTAAGTCCTACATATTAATGTAGGACTCTTTAATTTATCAAGACAATTATATATATTAGAGTTCAATAAAGTGTTTTGAATAGGATTGGGGACTAATCTAATGACTTATCTAGCATACAAAAGTCTTTTGTTCTTTTAAATAACATTATTTCATAAAAAAGTATTAATTCCTACAAAATACAAGGAGATTAGAGCCTAATAACGAATTGTAAAGATGTACTTGCTAAAAATATCTCAATTATATAAATAGGATTAATCTCTGAATTAGAGATAGTAACAGATTATAGAAGTTAATAGATGGAAGGAGAGAAATGATGAGGTATATACTTGGAGCTAACATTAAGTCTGTGCAGGATTATATTATAAAATCAAGAAAAACTAAGGATTTATCCAATAGTAGCAAGATTATATCAGATATGATGAAGAATTTGATTAAAAAACTTGACGAGAATACAGAGGATTTGGAGATGATTTATCCTAGAATCAAAATTAAAGACGATAGAGATACAGATTATTCAAATTATGCTATACTAACCTTTAAAGCAGAGAAGGCTGATAAACTGATTAATGAAATTGAAGAAAATGCTTATAAGCAGATGAGTAATGAATATAAGAAGAGGATAGTTGATTTATTACGGAAGGGATATATACAATGTATAAAGACCTTTCAACAGGATGTAGAAACCTTTTTTAAAAATCATTTTAAGGTTAATATTGCTATGAAAAATCTAGAAGATTACAAGAAAGATTATTCAGAGATTAAAAATACAATAAATAATATGAAGAATACTTATGAGTTTGAACAATTACAAGTATTAGAAGGATTACTCAATAATCCCAGTAAAGATAGAGCAGGTTTAGAGAAATGTTCTATCTGTGGCGAGTATACCATTAGATATTCTAGGGATAAAGAGATGGTTGATAAGTTACAATATACCAATTTAGTAAAAGAAGAAGGACATCTATTAAAAAAGGATGAGTCATTGTGTGATATCTGTTTTTATAAAAGGGTTAAAGATAATGAAAATGATGTTCCTTCTACATATAACATTGCAACTACTATATATATACAAGAGATGGAAGAGAAGGATAGAGAAGAGATAGAAGGATTATTGGAAGATTTGGATGGTAAGATAAAAGATGAGATTATAGATGGAAGATATTATTATCTAGAGAATTTACATACTTTAAAAGAAGTGTTAGAAGATGAGAAGATTCAAGCAGAAGAGAAGCAAGAAGTTATCAACAATATTGATAAGTTATCAGAGATTTTGCAGAATAAGAAGGCTGAAGGGGTAGTTCCTCCAAGACAATATGCTCTAATCCAATTAGATATTGATAATTTGGGAGATTGGATGAGTGGTAATTATTTTGAAACTGGGGGCTTAAAGGAGAAGCAACAAGAATTATCAGAATTGATTATTGATTTTAGTAAAAGAATTAAAGAGTATTTTAATGATGATTTCAAAGGTCATGTGGTCTATGCAGGTGGAGATGATTTTTTAGCTTTTCTACCAGTAGAGTATATCTTTAAAGCAGTAGCTGAAGTTAGAGATATTTTTAAAGAATTAAAATCCAATAACAATCAATTTGATAAATTAACCTATTCTATCTGCGTTACCCTAGCAGAAGTCAAAATCCCTCTATCACTGGTTATTAAAAGAACAAGGGAAGCATTGGAATTAGTAAAAAAACGTTATGACGATATCGCACATAGCAAAGATGGGATAGTCTTTAATAATATGATTAATGTAAATAAGATAGTTAGATGTTATTTGAAAAATAATAATTTTGATAAATTTAGTCTGTTTTATTATTTTTTGAAAGATTCCTTGGAGGATAAAGGTAATTCAGTAGCTTTTATGAGAAATATTGAGCAGGAATTTAATAGTTTTGATTTTGTTAAGTTGACTATAGATGAAATAGAGATGTTACAGAGAGTATTTAAAGCAGAATCTTCAAGACTTATAAAACGTAGTCTTAATAATTTGAATAAGGAAGTTGAGAAAGAGAAAGAAGGAGAGCAAAAAGTAAAGACTGAAATCTTAAATGAGATTATAGATAATAATTATCTCTTCTTTAGTAAGCAAATAACAGAGATTAGTTCAAATCATCATAATATAGATTATGAAAATTATATTAATATACTGAATACTATCGATAAATTATTGAAATACAATCTTCATAAAAAGGAGGAAGATAATGCCATTAGTACAGCTAAAAGCAGTTGATAATACCTTCTTTAGAAAAGGAGACCCTTTTGATACCACAGTTAATAATCATATTGAGTCGATGGATACTCCTTATAATTCAACTATCTTTGGAGCAATATTTACTGCTTTGTTAACAGAGAATGATAATTTTCGTAATGAATTTTTCAATAAGGGGAAATATGACCACAAAAAGATATTATCAATTAAGAATGTGTTTTTGTATGATAATAAGAGGTTATATATAAAAGCACCCTTAGACTTGTTTATTAATGAAGATAAAAGAGTGGGAAAGGTTAAAAAAGGAAAATTTGAGAGATTAAATATTAAATCTAACTTTTCCAATTTTGCTTTTAAGTATCTTTTAGTTGCTCCTAAAGGTGACTATGAGCGAGTAGATGATTATTATATATCAGTTAATGATTTTTTACGAAAGTATAAAAGAAGAACTCTTCCTAATATTATATTAAAATCTAGGGATGAAATATTTGTCAAAAATGATAAGGTAGGAATAAAGCTAAATAAAGAAATAGGTACTGTTGAAGAGAGTCATCTTTATTCAATTGAACAGACGGAGTTTAAAGATAAGAAATGGAGTTATGTAGTTGAATATGAGATTAACTCAGAAAAAGAAAGACAATATAAAAGTGAAATCAGACCTTTGGAAGAAGGATATCTTAAGTTGGGTGGCGAGAATAAGGTTTGTAGATATAAAACATTAGCAGAAGAAAATGTATATAAATTTAAAGATTTTAAAGAGGGTGACTTTAAGATAAAGGATGACTTAATTAAGGTTCTTTTTTTGCAGGAAGTTTATTTTGAAGAGAATATTAAAGAGGTATTTAGTGAGAATGATAGTTTAGAAATTGTAGGTCTGTCAAATAGTAAAGCAATATATATCGGTGGCTATGACATGAAAGATTCTCAAGCTAAGATTATGTATAAGGGTTATTCAGCAGGAACTATTTTACTACTTAAAATTAATCAACAAAAGATTGAAGAAAAGATTAATGAGGAGAAAATTAATAAAAAAGATGTTATTAAAGAACTATTGGATGATAGCTTAAAAGCTAGAGATAAATCAGGAGCAGGAAAGTATATTATTATTTAAGGAGGTTATTAAAGATGAATAATAAAGAACAAGTAAATGTATTAGTGATATGTTCAACTTTGAACCAGATTACAAATTATCTGATGATAAAGAAGTATCAGCCAGAAACTATTGTTAATATCACACTTAAAGAAGATGATGATACTGGTATAAATATAAAGAATAAAGAGTGGGATGATTATCTTAAAGAAACTATCAAAGACAATAAAGAGAAGTTGAAATATGAATATGAAAAAATAGATATTGAATTAGAATTTCAGGAATTAATAAGTATTGCAGATATAGAAGAAAGTTTTAGAGTAGAAAATGATTTTTTTGAAATTTTGAATGATAAAGATAAAATTGTATATTGGAATATTACAGGTGGACAGCGAACGATTGCCTTAGCTATTCAAAAATTCATTTTAGAAAATAAGCGTGAGAAGGATAGAATGTTATATATTGAAGGAAATTCTGAAAAGTTATTAATTCAAGATATAAATGGTCTTTGTGGTATTGAAGATTATAAAGACGAAAAGTTAAATTTAGAAACGGCTTTTAAGTTGGTTGGTTTTGAGAACTTTGATGTTGATGAAGAAAATTTAATAAAAGAGCATAATCAAAAAGAGTGTGATATATTTTTAAAGCTATATGATTTGATTGTTGACAATGATTTAATATTTGAAGTTAATGGCAATGACTTGAATTTAAGAGATCATTTAATTGAGTCAAATAAAGGAGAGTTAAAATCAGAAGGAAGAAAAGAATATTTAGTAGAGATTTTTAATGAATTAGCTAGGATGGAACATTTAAAGGAAGAGCAAGTTGAATATTTGACTGAATATAAAATTGAAAAAGTAAAAAAAGATGGAGAAGAAGTTGAAAAGAAAAAGTATGAAATTATAAATGGCTCCTACCCAGCAGGAACTATCTTTGAAATGATAGTAGGGTATAAGTTGTTAAAGGTTATAAAGAATGGAGATTACAATATTGTAGATATGCGGATGAACTGTAGAGTAAAGTTTGATGGAGCAACAAAAGATGATGATAGTTCTGATAAGCAAGTTGATGAACTGGATATTATTTTATTGACTGCAACGGGACAGATAATTATCTTTGAATGTAAATCTGGTGGAATGTCAAGCGACAATGCCAAAAGCCATAAATATACTACTTATCGTTTAGCAGGAGTCTTTGGTGCTCCGATATTCTTAACTCCTTTATTTGAAGAAGAAAGAAAAGAGTCAGGAAATATTGAAGAGAAAAGATTATCTACTTGTTTAAGTGCATATCGTTCAGCTAATAGAGCTGAATTAGAAACATGGGCGGTTGATAATATTGAAGATGGATTTGAAACTTTAATGAAAAAGTATAAAGAGGAAGGTGCTAACTAATGTTTAATCATAAAAAGGTAGAATACATAAAAGCAATATCACCAGTCCATGCAGGAACTGGACAAGATTTGGGAATAGTTGATATGCCTATTCAAAGGGAAACTCACACAGGTTTTCCTAAGATAGAAGGGTCAAGCTTGAAAGGAGCAATTAAATTTCATATCTATAATAAGATAAGAGATTATAGTAAAGAAGCAGAGGAAGATATAAAAAATAGTCGAAAATTTAATGAATTTTATGAGATGTTAGGTTATGAAGATGATGATAAAAATAGCAATAATAATGATGAAAAGGGAGCAAGCAGACTGGCTTTTACCGATGCTAAGTTACTATTCTTTCCAGTCAAAGCAGTAGATCGTCTATTTTATTATGTTACGTGTCCGTATATCTTAAAGAGATGGCATGAGGAAGTTGGTAATGGAGGTAGTTTTAATTATAGAGGTAAGCTAGGCGAAGGAGAATATATTGCTTTTAATAATAACAAAGATAAGATTATATTAGAAGAATATATCTTTGAAAAACATTCAAATTCAAATTTAAATTTTGCAGATGTAATAACAGAAGAAGGATTAAAAGAAATTCTTAATGAAAATAATACAATTATTGTTTCTGATGAAGATTTTAAGGATTTAGTAACTATGTACACTGAAATGATTACTAGAAATAAGATCGACCCTGAAACAGGGGTAGCTGAAAATACGGGGTTATTTACAGAGGAGTATCTACCAAGTGAAAGTATTATGTATTATATGGTCTTAGGCTCTCCTAAGTTTAAAGAAGACAACCCAGAAAAGAATATAAAAAAGAACAATGGAGAAGAAGCAATAGAATATTATCAAAGTAACATTGCTAATGTATTTCAAGTTGGTGGGAATAAGACAATTGGTAAAGGATTAGTAAAGAGGTTAGGTGTCGCTGAACAGGGTGGTGGTCAAAATGGAGAATAAGAATGTCAGTTTACAGATTTCAGCTTATTCATATAAGTGTATAACTGAAATAAGTGATAAAAAGTATAAAGCTAAGTATAAGACAATAGCTAAAAAGCTAGGTCAGATGATTCTCAAAAATGGTTTGATTCAAACACTAGTTTTTTTACATTCGAAAAATAAAGATGAACATAAGCAATTAATCAAGCATTTAGTAAAATGGTGGGAGAAGACATCTAGATTAGATGGTTCATTAGTTACTAAAGAGATTGATTATGAAGATGAAGAAATGAGCACAGCAAATCAGAAGGCTCTTGAAAAAGTAACTCAATTAAGTTCTAAGAATTATAAACTATATACCAAAGAAAGTTTAAAATTATCTATTTGGTTAGCTAGGTTGGCAGATGGGATGATAGCTGATGAAGAGTGATTATGAGTTAAAAAAAGCTACTAAAAATGATGAAAAGAGAAGCAAACAGATAAGAGAAGGTAAATATATCTTTGTGCAAAAGGATGAGAAAGGTAGATGTGAAATTATTGAAAATCACTTATATAAGGAGTTACGTGATATAGCTCCTAAACAACAAGATAAAGTGATTAATAAATTATTGAGAATAAATAAATTCTGTAATATTAATTATTTGCCTAAGAAATTAGAGGTACGTGAGATTGAAAAGGAAATAATGAAGAAGCAGGAAGAAGAGATGGAAGTGATAAAGAAAGAATGGACAAAAACTCATGATTTTTTAGAGTTAGAATTTAAAGTATTGGATAAGCTGGTGATTGGCTTAGGCACGACCTCAGTCTTTGAAACATCAATCTTATTGCATCACATTTATGGTATTCCATATATTCCAGGACAAGCTATCAAGGGTGTAATTAGAAATTATATTCTTCTAAAAGAATTTAGTGAGAATCAAGATGAAAAGGAAGTAGATAATAAAGATGAAAAAAGCGATGATGAAAAGAAGAAAACTTTAGAGGAAAAGGCTTTTGAGAATGATAATTTTAGATACATATTTGGTGCTTCTAAAAAGAAGGATGACAATCAAAAAAATCCTGATAAAAATCAAGGGAATCTTATTTTCTTCGATGCCTTTCCTAAAGATAAATATAAGATTGAAAAGGATGTAGTGACCCCACATTATGGAGATTATTATGGAGAAGAGAATGAAGCTCCAACTGATGATATGCAACCTAATCCTATAAATTTTTTAGTTGTAAAGGATGCAACCTTTAAAGTTTATATTGGAATTAAAAAGAATACTAATAAGGAGATTAGAACTTATATAGAAAAGTATTTTATAGAAGCATTTGAGTATGTGGGAATTGGTGCTAAGACCTCTTTAGGGTATGGTTTTATGCAAGTAGAAAATTTGAAAAAATCAATACAGAATATTAATAGAGGTGAAAGTTAATGTATAAAGTTAGGTTATCTTGTGAAACACTAACTCCATTATTTATGTATGGAGCAGATAATAAATTAGAGATTAGAGCTGATTCAATAAAAGGATTGCTGAGATTTTGGTGGAGAGCAATAAACTGCCAAGAATATGATAATCTTATAGATTTGAAAGAAGCAGAATGTAATATTTTTGGAGGTTCTTATAATAAAAACGGGGAAATAAAACAGATAAAATCTTCTTTTAAGTTGTTGGTCAAAAATAAAGCTAAAGAAAAAGATATAAAAAAGACTAAATATCTAAAGAAGAATAAATATTTATTCTATTTTATGACTACTAAAGACTCTCCAGATAATTATTATAAGGCTGGTATAGAGTTTGATTTAACCTTTATATCAAGAGATAGAGAGAGATTAGTTGAAGCAATTAGGGCTTTTCGAGCATTAATGCTTTTTGGTGGAATGGGTGCTAGAAGTAGAAAAGGTGGAGGGAACTTTGTTGTAAAGGAATGTATAACAAAGATAGAAGAGATTAAGAACCTATTTGATTATCCTTACACATTTGAAAAGGTAAAAAAAGTTTATGATAAGATTAGAGGTGAAAGTAAATTAACTAAGGTTATATCAAATTTGGTAACTGGTGATTTAATAAAATTCGAACATAATGATAAGAATAAAATTTTAAGTAAAATAGGCAAAAAATATAAAGAGTTTAGACAAAGTAAAAAATCTAATAAAGGTGAATTGGTGGGTTTTGGGCTTCCAATTGAAGAATATGAAAATAACAAGGATAGGTTTGCATCAAAAGTTATCTTTAAGGTTATGGAAAATTTAGATGAGGGCTATCAATTTGGATATTATGTTAAACTAGGAGGAGAAATTTTAATAGATAATAAAGAGGATAATGTTGAGGCTATTCTTGATGAATTTATAAGAGCAACCTAATAGGTGAATAATAAAGTAGTAATTATTTTTGAAAATTTAAATTAAGTGAAGGAATCAAAGAATTAATTTAGAATTATTAAAGATAGAGTTAAATTTTTTGCTCTATCTTGCGACGACCTGTTGTTGCACCTCAAATACTAGGAGGTTGTCGGAAACAGAGTATCCAAGAGTAATAAAGAGAACAACTTAGTATTTGAGATTTAATCTGATTTTGATTTTTAGCTTCTTTAATCAGAAATTTTGAAAGTTGGAATCTCTGCTCTAGGTCGTCGCAAATGTCGATTTGAGCCTTGGAGTGATAGGGGCTGAGCTGGGGTACAGAATAACAATATATAATCTCTAATAAGAGATTGAAACTAGAGAGATTCTCGACCTCCTCAAAGGCAAATTCCGAGAATAACAATATATAATCTCTAATAAGAGATTGAAACAGGTATTAATGATATAACTAGTCTTAAGATTGGAATAGTGAATAACAATATATAATCTCTAATAAGAGATTGAAACAATAATTATCCGATTTCAATCGCAAGCGATTCAAGAGAATAACAATATATAATCTCTAATAAGAGATTGAAACTGTACAACTCAATGATCTAATAAGACTCAAAGCCAACGAATAACAATATATAATCTCTAATAAGAGATTGAAACCTACATCTTCTTCTTTCACTTCAATTTTACCCAATAGGAATAACAATATATAATCTCTAATAAGAGATTGAAACTCAGGTTCTATACCTTCGTTTATAGCACGTTGAACAAGAATAACAATATATAATCTCTAATAAGAGATTGAAACCAGCAAGATGTTCCAGCAGGTAGCACTCTCGTTCTTACGCGAATAACAATATATAATCTCTAATAAGAGATTGAAACTCCTCCCTTCATAAAATATAAAAAGAAGCAGTATCTGAATAACAATATATAATCTCTAATAAGAGATTGAAACACTAGATAGAGGTAATGGAGAAGGCTATTCTCTAGGAATAACAATATATAATCTCTAATAAGAGATTGAAACTGTTTGTTACTTCATTAGCTGGAATTAGACACTTTAGGAATAACAATATATAATCTCTAATAAGAGATTGAAACCCCTTAAACTTAAACCTATACTAACTCCTAATTGAGAATAACAATATATAATCTCTAATAAGAGATTGAAACCAATATAGAGCTTATCATTACGATAAAGGCATTTGTGAATAACAATATATAATCTCTAATAAGAGATTGAAACAGTAGAAGTTGGATATGAATAGAGAAGGGAGGGATAAGAATAACAATATATAATCTCTAATAAGAGATTGAAACTCAATGTGCTAATTATAATTTCTACCTCTTTGCTGTTAGGAATAACAATATATAATCTCTAATAAGAGATTGAAACCCAGCTAATAAAACTAAACACAAAACTATAGCTAAGAATAACAATATATAATCTCTAATAAGAGATTGAAACAATAATACTTATACTGAAACTGATAAGAAAGGTAATACGAATAACAATATATAATCTCTAATAAGAGATTGAAACATCAATCGAAGTTACTTTAGTTAACGATGAAGAGTACGAATAACAATATATAATCTCTAATAAGAGATTGAAACTATCTTATTTAAATCCATAAAAAAATCCTCCTAATGAATAACAATATATAATCTCTAATAAGAGATAATTCAGCTCTACTTGAAAAAGTAGGGTTTTTTCTATTTAGTGTAATTTTTAAAACTATTAAAGGAATACTAAAATTTACATAGAATAACAAAATAGGAATATTAATGAGGAGAGTAACTATGGAAGACAGATATAAGACAAAATTTGACAGATTAATAGCGATTGCTAAGGCAATTAAAGAGAACTCTAATCTGACGAGTAAAGATTTATCTAGATTATGTGGTGGAGTAGCTCGCCAAACCATCAGTGAGTATATTAAGATTTTGAAGGATGTCTTTGGCTATCCAATTGCATTCAACTATCAAAGTAATAGTTATCAATATTATAGAGAAGATTATACTGATTTAGATAAAGGATTTACTATAGATGAGATTATGCTCTTATTGATGGCATTGGATTCAATCAATAATTTAGCAGGGGTAGAGATTTATAACCTCCAATCTCGCCTAATTTCCTTAGTACCAATAAGGGTTAGAGAAGAATTTAAAAAAGTAGTAGAGGACTTTGGATTTCACCAGATTAAAGATACCCAGCAAGGTAATCTCAATCATATTACCAAGATTAATCAGGCTATTTTAGAGCAGAAGAGGCTTGAATTTTACTATTCCCCCTCGCTTTTTGAAGATAATCAGAAGATAGTAAGTCCCTATGGGTTGGCTTGGGAACGGGATAAGTGTTATCTAATCGCTAAAGAGGAGGGACAAGCAGGTGGTTTAATCATCAATTACCGCTTAGATAGGATAATCGAGTTGGAGATTAGTAAAGAAGAGTCTATTATCCCAGAAGATTTCAGTCTCAAAGAGTATCTAGGAGAGACCTGGAAGATGTTCAGTGGTCATCCAGAGAGAATGAAGTTGAAATTCTCCAATAAACTCAGAACCTTGGTAGAGGATAACTTTGCTCAAAGACCTTATCAGATTATAGATGAGAGTAAAGAATATTTTATTTTGGAGACTGTAGCTAGGGGGATAGGTGGTATTAAGATATGGTTATTGAGTCTAGGAACTGCTGTAGAAGTATTAGAACCAGAGAGTCTAAGAGAAGCTATATTAGAGACGGCTCAAGGCTTAGTTGAAAAATACCGAAAATAATTGTTGAGGGTGTAAGTTAGGGTGCTGACACCCCTCTGTTAGAATAGCAGTGAAGAGTAAAAAGTGAATAGTGAGTAGTAATAATAATGTATTGTTGCTCGTCACTGACTAGCTGTCACTACCCTATGAAAGGAGGAAGATAATTGTTTAGTAATATTTTATCAGTTTATGTAGAGGAATATTTACCAAAGTTATACCAGCAGAGTTATAATTTTATCCCTGCTAAAAGTTCTGATTTTGAGCATGTAGAGTTAAAGACCTATACAGACCAGTCCTTAATGACCCACATTCTCAATGGATTATATGGAGTAACTGGAGTGATTGATTATCTACAGGGAATTGGAGCAATCAATTTAAGCGAGGAAGATTATAAGCAATTACTAGTAGCTTATACCTTACATGATGTCCATAAGTTGTCTGAGATTGAGAGACCTGAGAAAGAGGAGTTTAATATCTCTTTAAGAGAGTATCAGCAGAAGGCGAAGGAGTTAAGCTTAGATAACTTTGCAGAGGTTGACCCTAAGTTATGTCGGGCTGGTTCGATTCATTATAATACTTATAGGAAGAAGGGGATTGCTGACTTTGCTAGTGTTGATTCTCTTTTAGTAAATTTAATTAGATTGGCTGATAGTTTTGCTTCATCTACTTCAATAGACAATATTTTAAATAGTAGAAAGTGGCTGATACAGGTAGTCAATAATCCACATATAGCTAAAAAGCTTAAATTTGAGTATCACAAGCTTGAAGATTATCGAGGTCTATCTACCAATCTGATTCACCAAGTTACTAAAGAAGTTTTAAGTTTAGAACTAGGGTTATATCCTCTCTTTTATTTTGCTGAAGGGATAGTCTACCTTAGAGCAGATAATTTAGTTGAGGTCAGTAGACAAGAGATGATAGAGAAGATTGCTAATAGCTTCTTAAAAGGGGTACAAGAGGTAGGAAGATATGAAGGTGTAGCAGGGACTTATAAGACAAGCTATAATACTTTTGAAGATTATGCACTACTATTTGGAGGACCAAGAGAATTATTAGAAGAAGCAAAAAGCTTTATAGCTAATAAGCAATCCACAGGATTTGCTAGTGATTTAATTAAGTCGAGGATAGGCAAATACTGTGATTCTTTAGAGGATTTCTGTGAGAAATTTGCTATTGATTTAAGCTGGGATGGAGATGAAGATAAGGCAGAACGTTGGGGGATAGCACAGAGAGCAATAGTGGTGGCAAAGAGTATTGCAAGATTTTATTTAGATAAGGAAGAAGTTGACCATTGGTTAGTTACTAAGCTGGCACTAGATGAAGATATTTACGATAATTTAATAGAAAATATGCCTTCCCGTTATCTTAGTGACCCCAGAAGTAAAGAGGATGGTTTAATCTATGGATATCATCTCTTAAATACTAAAAGAACTAGAGATGGTAGAAGCTTATTTGAGATTCCAGTAGCTGTGTTACAGGAGAATTTAATTAAGCTGTTATCGACTATCTTAGAAGAGTTGGATTCCTTTGAAATTAGGTTGAATTATGTCAATGAGACCTTGGGAATTAAATCTGATATCCAGGATTATTTAACAGAAAATATAAAGTTTTCCTTTAATCAGGACTCTGTTAAAGTTAGTAGTTCTTTTAAAGAGTATAGCAAAAAGAAGACTGGTAGCCATAAGAAGATATGTGTTATCTGTAATCGTGGGATTAGTAGTAAGATTTCTAAGAAGGATTTGGAGATTAAAGCTGGGATTATAGAGGATAATATTCAGACTTTTTCTAATCGACCATTACCGAAGATGAAGAATGTATCAGCCCATGTCTGGTGTCCTAGCTGTTATTTAGAATTTATGTTAAGAAAGGTTAAGAATTTAGGCTTCTCCCCTAGAGCTAATAGTAATGATTCGATGAGGGTATATCTCTTCTTATTCCCTGATTATTACTTTACACCTGACTATTTAGCAGATAGTCACAAACTATTAAAGCCTTTTACAGAGATGACAAGGTTGAAGGTTAGAAGGTATGGATTAGAGGATGAGATATCTTTATCAGAACTCTGGCTGACAGAAAAACAAGGCTTAGATGATTGGGTGCAGAGGGTCAAACAACAATTTCAAAAAGAAGCTGAGAAGATTAAAAAGAAGCATGAAGGTAGGGAACAGAGGATAGTAGGGGAGTATATATCTATCTCAGATATAGAGAGTAACTTCCATGTAATCCCCTATGAAAAGTCAGTCAGTGATAATGCCGAATTGAAGCATAAACCGACTAGAATTGAGATGCTGATGAAAGCCATCTACTTAGGAGCACTATTACAGAATCTATTAGGTGTAAGGGTCTATATCAGTCAGACCCCTTATCTGAATCTATCAAACCATGACTTTAAGACAGCTATGAGATTAGATAGTATCCATAATCTATTAAGAAAGGTCTTACCAGAGATTTCTTTAGGTGAAGAAGGAGAGTTTTTAGGTGAAATTCCTTTAACTAAGGCTGAGAAGCTGTTCGATATCTTCTCGGCAATTTGGGAGATTACTAACTTGCTATATCAACGAGATAAAGAGGTTGCTAATGTCTTAGATATTCTCAATAGTAATAATTTAGCAGGTGCTTATTTCTATAAGCGATATGAGAGTGAGAAGGGGGTTAATGCTAGTCAATTACTGAAGAAAGCTTGTCAGATATTATTAGATTATTTTGGGGGTGTTAAAGTGAATTTAGTCAAAGAGATAGCTGAAAAGTCTTTTAAGTTATATATTCCTGCCAGTAGACAGCAGGGTAAAGCCCATAGATATGAGAATCTATTTAGAACAGTAGTAGAAGGAATTATAGAGATTAGGGATGCTGAAAAAGAAGAACTGATTACTAGGATAACAGGTAAAATAGAGAAACGGTTAGAACGCTTACGTTCTGGAAATACAGGTTATATTCCAAAACATGAATTAGCTGATGTAAAAGACTTGGTTCAATTTATCTTAGAGGAGGTCTTTTATAAAAGGTGTAAAAAGAGTTACGCCCGTTTAAATCAAGAGATTAACAGTTTGGCTGATGGGGTTTATGTCATGACTGACGAATTGGTAGCAAAGTATTGGGCTGAGAAGAATCAAGAAAATCAAGGGGAGGCAGAATAATGACTTTATTAGATAATCAAAACTATAGTGATGCTTTTGTAACGAAGATTCCTAAAACACCAAGGGATAAGTATGTGAGTATTGTAGTCTTACGTGAGAGCAAATCCCATGCAGTCTTCACTACTGAAGGGACTATCCTCGATGGAGAGCGAGTTAGAAGTGGGGTGGAGAGTTCAGGCTTTATGGATAGAATCTTGATGTATAAGAGAAAGCAGGTTGCTCCTGAGCGGAGAAAGGGTAAATCTCTACTTAGAGATTATAAGATATTTGAAAATCAAGATTATAAAAAGTTATTTAAAAAGATTGATGACTGTTATTTAATGGAAGGAATGTGTGGAGTCTGCCCTGATTGTATTTTATATGGTTATGCAGCAGGTGGTGCTGATTCTCAAAAATCAAGAATCTTAACAGACTCTGGATTTACTATTCGTGGCTTTGAAGAGTTGGAGAAGAATATTAAATTCAATGCAATTGAGGACTCTACTAAAGGAGGAGTAGCAGGTAGTTCCTTTAATGCTAAAAGCCATATCATTCCAGAAATCTATATTCCAACGGTAGAGACCTTGGTAGATGTTACTGAAAATGAGTTCATCTATGTCTTAGGAAATATCTTAAGGACTACCCGTTATGGAGCAGAGAGTAATCGTCAAGGCACAATCAAGAACCATATTGTCGATATTATCTTCTCAGATAGTGAAATTGCCTCTAATCTAGAGTTGACTCAAAGAATCTATGATAAGTACCAAGCAAGTAATGATGAATCCTTAACCTTAGAGAATACTCAAAAATACCTATCAGAATCTATCAGGGATATTGAAGGTGAAGTCTTTACTCCTGTGTATTGTTTGTCTAGTCAAGAAGGTGCTTTAGATACCCTGTTAACTAAAGTGAGGGATATTTACTCTGACTGTAAGCAGACAGAAGAGTTTATTAACTCCTTACTTGGAGATATTGCTGATTATGTAGCTAGAAGATAGGAGGGGTAAGATGAGAATTTATCGTTGTAAGTTGGAAATGTATGATTATCTCTTCTATGCTACTACTGAACGGGGGAAGATTGCTGAGACAGGAGCATATATTCATAATTATGCTCTAACTTATGCTCTATCTAAGCTCTGGGCTGATAAGAGTAAACTACCGCCAAGGTATCATCAGAAACAACAGCCTAAGTATAAAGTAGAATTAAATAGTGTTGACTTCTATGTGACCCCTGCTAAATTGATACAGGGTAAGCAGAAGGTTATTCAGTACAATACTATCAATGAAGGGTATACACTATCTAAAGGAAGGAGCTTAGGTTATCCTAATTGGGGCTATATCAAGCCTTTCTTACCTGGAAGCCGATTTGAATTTTATATCTTATCAGAAGAAGAGTTAGAGATACCTCGTTATATCAGATTGGGTAAGTTTATGGGCAAAGCTAAACTGACTATTGAGGAAGCTGAGTCAGTGATGAAGAAGAAAGGCAAATTTACTGCTTATCATCTGCTGAATTGGGAAGATTTAAAAGATAGACCAGAAGTCTTTGATATACTTCCTCAAACCCTCCCGACCCAATTAATAGAGAATGCTCATTATCTAGAAGGAAGGTATTGGGAAGCTAAGTTTGGTAAAGATAAGATTCTATTACCAGAGGGGATGGATTATTTATGGAATCAATAAAGATTAAATTGGTAGAGAAGAGATTGAAGTTAGTAGATGGGGTGGATTATGTCAATGGTTTTAACCCTTATTTACATCAGTATCAGACTTTAGAAGCCTTCAAGGAAGTCTATGAAAGCAAACGAAGTCTGGCTATCTTTAATTATACCTCTACAGGTGGGGGCAAGACTCTGGCTTCCTTTGCTCCTGCTCTTCTTTATAAGCAAAAGGCTATAGGTGTCTATTCAACTAATGAGTTGATTAAAGACCAGTGGAGTGCTTTAGAGAAATTTGTAGATGATTCTACTCGCCTTTGTCAGCTTGATAGCTTAACTATCTCCCAATGGAAAGAGGATTTCTCAGAGTTTGGCTATAGTATAGAGATGCTGAAGCCTTTATTTGAGAGTTGGTCAGATATTGTATTGACCAATCCTGATATTCTTTACTTGATTATGTTCGGCCTTTACAGAAATAAGAACTATTCTGCTGAAGCTGTCTTTAGAGAGATTATCAGCAAGTATCCGATTATCATCTTTGATGAATTCCACCTCTATGATATCAAGCAGATAGCCAATATAGCTTGGATGATAGGGATGATTGATAGATTAGAGTTAGATATCCCCCATTTCTTCGTCTTCTCTTCTGCTACGCCAAATTCACTCTTTTTAGAGCAGTTAGATAGAATTGGGATGGATTATCTAGAGATTCCCCATGATGATGAAAACATCAAGTATAAAGGTGAACGGATAGTAATGGAGGGGCTTGATTTAGAGCTGATTCCAGCTGATTTAGAGCAGTGGAAAGCTCTAGAAGCAGTTGAGGATAACTTAAATTTAATAGATAATTATCTAAAAGAGTATCCCGATGCTAGAGGTGTCTTTATTTTAGATTCAGTAGGTGATGCTTGTCAGTTGGCAGATAGATTGACAGCTAGATATGACATTGAAGTCGGAGAGGTTCATGGATATAAGGATAAGTTTAAACGAAGAGAAGGGCTCTCTAAGAAGTTTACAGTAGGTACATCAACGATTGAGGTAGGGATAGATTTTAAGGATGATATGCATAAGGACTTTATGGTCTTTGAAGCAAAGTCTGCAAGCCAATTTATGCAACGCCTTGGTAGGTTAGGTAGGGGTGGAAGAAGGGAAGATGAAATATCAACACCTAATTATGTAGTAGCTATTGTTCCTGTTTATGTCTATAATTACTTTAAAGGGAATTTAGGTTATTATTTAGAATTGAATAGGGAAGAGCTTGCCCAAGAGTTAGAGAGGATTTATCATAGTAATGAAGACTTTAAACCTTACTTGGACAAATACGCTCCAATAGAGGCCTATTATGCTCGGAATTGGATTCTATCTCAGAATGCCGATGATACTTATAGTCAAGAGAGAAGAAGGACTAAAGATTTAATGATGGACTTATATTCTTGTGGTAACCTACAGGTTGTCCAAGGTAATTATAATAAATTAAAGAAAGATAAAACTCTAGGTGGTCTGTTGACTTTTAGAGGTGGTGGACTAGATTTAACAGGAATTGATGATAGACCCCAGATTAATTTAGATACAGCTATTATTGATAATCGAGAGATTGTTAAAGGAAATTTTCCTGCTAAAGTCTATAATCTACTCTGGATATTGAAAAAGTGTAATTTTAGATTAATCAGTAGATCTAGCTTTATGGACGAATTAGAATTATATCAAGGAGATTTTCCAGAAGAAATCAAGGTGTTTAAGAAGAGTCTAGAGAAGAGAAAGTTGGATTTTTTTGTTAAAGTTGATGCTTTTCGAGAGGAGAACCGTAATATTATCTTTACTCTACCAGATAATCAATATTGGAGAAGAGATAAGATAAGTAATCTTGGAGATTTAGAGTTGAAGGTAGAGAAAGGTGATAAGCCAGAGAAATTAGCTTATATTAATGAAATCTTAGAGGAGAAAAGGGCTGTAGCATATATTACTAAAGGAAACAGCTGGGGTTTTAGTAAAGCCAATAGCTTACCTCCGATGTTCCAAGTTTATCCGCTGAAGTTTATAAGTTCTGGTGGCATTATTAGAAGGGGAGATTATGTGATAGCTTTTGATAGCAATGCTTTCTTATTAGATAGCTTAAAAGAGGAAGAAGAAGGTGAATTGCTATTTGTTTGATTTATTAAGTTAGCTACGGGGTTTAGCCCATAGACCATGTAATAACTATGATACCGCCACAGGCTAAGACCCTGTGGCTAAAAATTTATTCATAAAAAGGAATTAATATTAAATTGGAGGAAATTAGAATGCCTTATAGTACAGTTTTAGATTTAGCACTAGGGAAGAGTTATAGAGATTTTAATGGAAAGCAGACCCATGGTCTCTTTTTTGATTTGATTAGCTCTGTAGATAAGAAGATAGCAGATAACCTACATCAGAGTAATCAAGTCAAGCCTTTTACTACAGGGATTATTTATGGTAAGGAGCCAAAGATTAGATTTACTTTCTTAGAGGATGAGATGCAGTCGGCTCTGTTATCTGCTCTATTAGATAGAGATAATTTTCCTTTGACTCTAAAGGATGAAGAGATTGTCATCAATACGATTAGAACTGTTGATGATGAGAGTGGATTGGCTAACTTTTGTAATTATAATCAGCTTCTAGAATGTGAGAATAAGAGCTTTAGATTGAGTTTTTTAACACCAACAGCCTTTAAGAAGGGGAGTTTGAATTATATTTTGCCTGACTTAGACAGTATCTTCCGAGGATTATTACAGAAATGGAATCTCTTTTCAGGTTATAAGTATGATTTTGGGTTGATAGAAGAGATTAATCAAAAGGTAGGAATAACTAAACACAAGGTGAGGAGTGAAGTGATAAATTATGGGAGATACTTTCAAGTTGGCTTTGTGGGTTATATTGAAGCTAAGATATTTAGTAAGGATAAGAAATTTATTAAGAAAGTACAGAGCTTAGCACAGTTTGCTTTCTATGCAGGAGTTGGTTATAAGACTACTATGGGAATGGGTCAGACAGTTTATAAGAGTAATTAGCAATTGAAAATTTAGTTTTAAAAGAGGAAATTTATTGCTAATGGAGAAGTAGAAAGGTAAGAGATTAAGTAAGTAATTAATTTAAACAGTTAGTGTGCTTTGATATTTTTTTACTTTAGTCTCCGACGACCTGTTGTTGTACCTAAAATACTAGGGGATAGTCGGAAGTAGATGATTTAAGAGTAATCATGAGCTTATTTGAGTAAAATCGATATATTGAAGCTTCTGTTTGTAGTTTGTTTTACTATAATTTTTGAAGATTTGAAGTTTTACCCTAGGTCGTCGTAAAAGTCGATTTGGGACTTGTAATGATAGGGGTTGAGCTGGGGTGGAGATAACAATATATAATCTCTAGTAAGAGATTGAAACCCAAAAAATAAGAAAAGTTATTAATTTTTTTGGTTGTAGATAACAATATATAATCTCTAGTAAGAGATTGAAACTAATATCTTTTCGATATACTTAAGTCTTTTATATCTTCGATAACAATATATAATCTCTAGTAAGAGATTGAAACACTTCAACATAGCTTGAGCTTTAGATACCACTTTAGATAACAATATATAATCTCTAGTAAGAGATTGAAACAAGAAAATCAGGTGGAGGGTGCTTATTTGCACCTTTCAGAATAACAATATATAATCTCTAGTAAGAGATTGAAACAAAGAATCATATGACTTATGTAATACTACTCCTGTTTGAATAACAATATATAATCTTTAGTAAGAGATTGAAACTTGACCGTAATAGTTGGTGCTTGCGGAAATTTGCTAAGAATAACAATATATAATCTCTAGTAAGAGATTGATAATATTTAACTTTAAAAACTACTCAGTAATCTTACTGAGTAGTTTTTGTCGTTAAGGAAATTATTCTTTTTTAGAGGTTAAAGGTTAAATAGGTTGTTGAATAATTCTTTGAATTTTAAATTTGGTTTTTTATTTTATTTCTTAGGATTTTGGAAAAGTAAACGGTATATGATATTAAATGAGAAAATTAACTATAATCAATAAAAATTAAATAATAGCAGAAAATTTAATAAATAGTACTAGTGTTTTTCCTGATTGGATTTATCACGAAGAGTTTTTTAGTTAAAAACTCGTAGGTGATGATTTTTTGCCTACTTTTTCGCCCTGAAGGAGGACTATAAAAATTAAAATCCCACGAAGGGTTATTTTTTCAAACCCGAAGAACTACGCCTGAAGAAGTACTCTTGGGGTGTATCTACGGAAAAAAGGTAGGTCGCCATAGGCGAAATCTAATTTAAAAATTTATGATTAAAAATAAGAATATAATTATTAAGTTTTATTTATTCAACAAGGTATTAAAGATAAAAATATAAAACAAAAATATAAGAACAAAATAAATTAGCAACAAATTAACACGAATTTCCACTAATTAAAAATCAAGAGCAATTTGGACATGGACTAAGGTCTGACGAAGAACCGACTAAAGATTAAAAGATGTAAATTTTTAAAGTCATATTTTAGTCTGTGTCTAAAAAGGTTTTATTTTGAATAATTTTATCAATTAATTCACTTTAAATCTAGTCACTTATGAACATGTACCGAAAGAAGAGATGTAAAGACACTTGACATAACATTGATTGAATTATAAAATATGTAATAGTAAAGTCGGAGCCAATTACTATGAAATAAATTTATTTTGGGGAGGATATCATGAAAGAAGATTTAGTTAATAAGATAAATAAGCTTAAAAGAGAACGAAATGCAATCATTTTAGCCCATTATTATCAGATAGATGAGGTACAAGCTATAGCAGATTATACAGGAGACTCTTTAGGATTGAGCCGTAAAGCAGCAGAGACCGATGCAGACGTGATAGTCTTTTGTGGAGTAGATTTTATGGCTGAAAGTGCTGCTATCTTATCACCTGATAAGACTGTATTGTTACCAGAAAGAGATGCAGGCTGTCCTATGGCAGATATGGTTACTGCCGATGCTTTACGAGAGAAGAAGCAGGAGTATCCTGATGCTACTGTTGTCTGTTATGTCAACTCTTCAGCAGAGGTGAAGGCAGAGAGTGATGTCTGTTGTACATCCTCAAATGCAATAGATATTATCAATGCTATCGATAACGATCAAATTTTATTTGTCCCTGATCAGAACTTAGGTCATTATGTGAGTCAGCAGACCGATAAGGAGATTATCTTATGGGAAGGATTCTGTATTACTCACCACAGAGTCAAAGATGATAGTATACATAGGGTTAGAGAACTTCATCCTGATGCAGAGATTTTAGTCCATCCTGAATGTAGACCAGAGGTGGTGGAGTTGGCTGACTTTGTAGGAAGTACAGCACAAATCTTAAATTATGCTAGACAATCAGAGGTTGACAAGATGATTATCGGTACAGAGATGGGAATCTTATATCAATTGAAGCAAGATAGTCCTAATAAACAGTTTTACTTCTTAAATCAAGGCTTAATCTGCCAGAATATGAAAAAGACTGCTTTACACCATGTAGCAGAGGCTTTAGAAAAGATGAAGTATCAGGTCAGTGTCGATGAAGCTACTAGAATCAAAGCTAGAGAGGCTTTAGATAAAATGTTAGAGTTAAGTAAGTAGTGGTGGTCAAGAGATGATTCCAAGATATTTAGTGAATTTTAATACAGATAAGTTAAAGAGGGAGAAGAGCGACTTTTTAGTAATAGGGACAGGGATTGCAGGATTGGTGACATCCCTGAACCTAGCTAAATCAGGAAGAGTTACTCTCTTAAGTAAGGAAAGATTGGCTGAGTGTAATACCGAATATGCCCAAGGTGGAATTGCGGCAGTAATAGCTCAAGAAGACACCCCCCAAGCACATTATCAAGATACTTTAGAGGCAGGGGCAGGACTATGTAATCCTAAGGCGGTAGATATTCTGGTAATTGAGGGGAGCAAGAGGATTAAGGAATTAATAGATTTAGGGGTCAATTTTGACCAGAAAGATGAAAAGATATCATTGACCAAAGAAGGTGCTCATAGCTGTCGGCGGATATTGCATGCTGGTGGTGATGCAACAGGTAGGGAGATTAGAAAATCTTTAGTTGAGCAGGTATCTTCAGAAACAAATATTACTTTAAAAGATGGGATCTTTGTTATAGATTTATTAACTAAGGATAAAGAAGTGTTTGGAGTCTTAGCATATGATAGAAAGCAGGAAGAGTATCTGATTTATTTGAGTAAAGTGGTAGTTTTGGCTACTGGAGGGGCAGGTCAGTTATATCATGCTACTACCAATCCTCAAGTAGCAACAGGTGATGGGATTGCTCTAGCTTATCGAGCAGGGGCAAAAGTTACAGATTTGGAGTTTGTTCAATTTCATCCTACAACTCTAGAATTAGAAGGAGTAGATAACTTTCTAATCTCTGAAGCTGTTAGGGGTGAAGGAGGAGTACTTAGAAATCAATCTGGTGATAGATTTATGGTCAAATATCATTCATTAGCAGAGTTAGCTCCCAGAGATATAGTAGCTCGTGCCATCTATCAAGAGATGAAAGAGAGTAGAAGAAATCATGTTTATCTAGATGTAACAGCCTTAGATTTAACATTTATAAAGAGAAGATTTCCTACAATTTATAAAACTTGTCTAAAGCATGGAATAGATATTAGTCAAAATTATATCCCTATAGCTCCAGCAGCCCATTACTTAATGGGTGGAATTCTTAGCAATATTCATGGAGAGACTAATATTAAAGGTCTATTTGTCTGTGGAGAAACGGCTTGTATAGGTATTCATGGAGCTAATAGACTAGCTAGTAACTCTTTATTGGATGGGTTGGTCTTTGGTAAACGAGTAGCTGATAAAGCAGTTACCTATTTAGATCAGGGTGATTTAAATACAGAATTTAGTTTGAAATATGATGCCCAAAGGTTAAAAGATGCTGAGATTATTCCTTCTAAAGAGAAGATCAAAGGGCTTATGTCAGCTAAATTAGGAATAGTTAGAGAGAAAGCTGAATTAGAAGAAGGTTTAGCTGAAATAGAAGGATTACTTGATTGTTTAAACTATGATTTGGCAGATGTTAAAGGTTTTGAGCTACAGAATCTAATTACTTTAGCTTATTTGACCTTTAAAGGTGCTTTATATAGGGAAGAGAGTAGAGGGGCACATTACCGCAAAGATTTCCCAGTAGCTGAGACTGCTTGGGAGAAACACATAATTTTACAGAAAGATAGAGAGTGGGAGGAGTTGGCTATTGAGTTTGAATAGAGATAGGGTTTTGGAGATTATAGATAATGCTTTAAGGGAAGATATTGGTACCGGAGATATTAGTACAGAAGCAGTTGTTGGAGCTGGAGAGCAAGTAACAGCAACTATCTTAGCCAAAGATAAAGGAGTAATTGCAGGTTTAGAGGTAGCTGCTTTAGTATTTGAGCGAGTTGATGAAATGATAAAATTTAAGCCTCTAGTAGAAGAAGGGGCTCAAGTAGAGTATGGTACAGAGATTGCTAAGGTCTCTGGTTTGAGCAGCTCAATCTTAATAGCAGAGCGGTTGGCCCTTAACTTATTACAGAGAATGTCAGGGATAGCTACTAAGACAAATTATTATAAGAGTTTAGTAGCTGATTATAATGTCAGAATTGTAGATACTCGTAAGACTACTCCAAATTTAAGAATTTTAGAGAAGTATGCTGTCAGAGTTGGTGGTGGAGCTAATCACCGTTTTGGGCTTTATGATGCAGTAATGATTAAAGATAATCATATCTTGGCTGTAGGTAGTATCTCCAAAGCAGTCAAGCAAGCTAGAAAAAATATCCCTCATACTATGAAGATAGAGGTGGAGACAGAGAACTTGATTGATGTTAAGGAGGCTTTAGAGGCTGGTGCAGATATCATTATGCTCGATAATATGGATGTTAAGATGATGAGGGAAGCAGTAGAATTGATTGGAGAACAAGCAATTATAGAAGCCTCTGGTGGAATAACTGCTGAAAATATAGTTGAGGTAGCCAAAACAGGAGTAGATGTGATCTCCTTGGGTACTTTGACCCATAGTATTAAGTCTTTAGATATCAGTTTAAATTTTTAATAAGAGGTGAACGGGATGAATAGAGATAAAAAAGGATTCCTAGCAAGAAAGAATATAGAGTTTTCCTTAGAACGTTATGGAGTTCAGGCTTTAGGATTTATGGCACAGGGGCTTTTTGCTTCATTGATTGTAGGTTTAATCTTAAAGGTTTTAGGTGAACGATTACACTTTCCAATACTCCTTGAATTTAGTAAGACTGCGATGGGGATGATGGGACCTGCCATTGGTGTAGCCATTGCTTATGGATTAGAAGCACCACCTTTGGTAATCTTTACATCAGTAGTAACAGGTGCTGCTGGTGCAGCCTTAGGTGGTCCTGTAGGAGCATTTATTGCAGCAGTAATTGGTGCTGAGTTTGGTAAAGCAATCTCTAAAGAGACTAAGCTGGATATAGTCTTGACTCCAGCTACAGTAATTATTACAGGGATGCTGGCTGCTAAATTTGTAGGTCCAGGAATTGATGCCTTGATGAAGGGCTTAGGTCAAGTGATTATGAGGGCAACAGAATTGCAACCAATTCCTATGGGTATCTTGGTATCGGTTTTGATGGGAATAGCATTGACTTTACCGATTAGTAGTGCAGCTATTGGTATTATGTTGAGCTTAAGTGGGCTAGCAGCAGGAGCAGCAACAGTTGGTTGTAGTGCCCAAATGATCGGTTTTGCTGTAATGAGCTTTCGTGAGAATGGCTGGGGAGGAGCTGTAAGTCAAGGATTAGGGACATCAATGTTACAGATGCCTAATATCGTTAAGAATCCTCTAATTTGGATTCCACCAACTCTAGCTGGGGCTATTTTGGGACCAATTGCTACCACCATCATCCCAATGAAGAATATTCCTATCGGTTCAGGGATGGGAACGGCTGGTTTAGTGGGACAGTTTGGTACTATTGAAGCTATGGGAACTGGTGCTATCTTTTCTATTATTCTTCTACATTTTATCTTACCAGCTATTTTGACTTGGTTAATTGCAGAGTTTATGCGTAAACAAGGATTGATTAAAGAGAATGATCTGTTACTAGATTTATAATTTAAAACAAATATAAGAAGAAGCAGGGATTTATATAAATTACTGCTTCTTTTTGATTTATTAATAAATTTAACTATAAAATTATCATAATTAGTAATTTGATGAAAGTGATTATTTAGATAGGAATTTCTTTATAAAAATCGAACTCTTATATTAGTAGTCAGAATATTTTTTTAATTTAGAGGGAGGTTGTAATAGTAATGATAAAAATAAGAGATATGAAGATTAGAATAAAGATATTGGTAGGAATTGGATTTAGTTTCTTGTTGATGATGCTAGTCTTAGGTGGGGTTGTGATTAAAGGCTTTGATAAGTTAGCTAATAATAATGCTGTATTGCTTAAAGAAGCTCTATTAACTAAAGAGCGTGATAGAATCAGGGATACTGTCCATACTATGGCACAGAATCTAGCAGAAATCTATCGAGAGAATAAAGATAGTCTATCTACAAAAGAGTTAAGGGAGTTGATAGTTGAGAAGAACAATCTAGTCAGGTTTGGAGAAGCTGGTTACTTCTTTATCTATGACTATAAAGGGGAGACGATTGCTCTACCAACAGCAACAGAGCTTGAAGGGAATAACCGCTTAAATCTACGAGATTCTGAAGGAACATATATTATTAAAGAGTTTATCACAGCAGCCAAAGCTGGTGGAGACTTTGTTAGCTATATTTATCAAAATCCTAATACTAAGGAAAATGAGAGAAAGTTTGGTTATGTTGAGCCGATTAAAGGTACTAAGTGGTTTGTTGGTTCAGGAGGATATGAGTCTGTCATCGACTCAGCTTTGGCAGAGTCTTATCAAGAGATAGAAGAGATGAAATTAGATACAGTCATTAGATTAGGTATAATATTTGCTATCTCTATAGTAGTTATGGTCTTGATTATAGTCAAGATATCCAATTATTTAACTAGGAATATGGATAAAATTTTAAGAGGATTGAAGAAGGTTGCTAAGGGAGACTTAACTGTTGAATTAGAGGTTAATAGTAATGATGAGCTAGGTGAATTAACTCAAGGCTTTAACTATGCTATCCAAGGACAAGCAGAGATTTTAAAGAAGATATTAGCTATAGTTGATGATTTATCAGCTTATAGTCAGGAATTATTGGCTTCTGCTGAAGAAGGAAATGCTACTACTGAAGCTACAACCGAAAGTATCAGTCAGATGGTAGCTAGTATTCAACAGATATCCAGTAGTAGTCAAGAGATAGTAGAGTTGGTTGAGAATGCTAACCTGAGGACAGAAGAAGGTAGGAGTAAGATGGAGGATACTATTGCTAAGATAAAGAGTATAAATACTGAAGTTGCTAAAGCTAAGAATGTTATCAGTAAGTTAGATAGTATCTCCCAAGAGATTACTGAGGTTGTAAATATGATTACCGAAATTGCAGAGCAGACTAATCTATTGGCTCTAAATGCTGCCATTGAAGCTGCTAGAGCAGGTGAATCTGGTAGAGGTTTTGCAGTTGTAGCTGAAGAAATTAAAGCTTTGGCCGAAGAGACAGCTAAAGCTACGGATAGGGCAATAGATCTACTTAAAGATACTCAAAGTAGATCCCAAGAAGGGTTGTTGGCTATAGAATCGGTAAATCAAGAGACCAAGCGGGGAGAAGAGTTGATTGGAGAGACAGAAGCATCTTTAAATAAGATTGCAGAGGTAGTAACAGATACTTCAGCTTATATTGAAGAGACTACTGCTTCTACTCAAGAGTTAGCCTCAAGTAGTGAGCTTGTGACAGACTCAACTTCCAATATGAAATCTATGTCTAATGAAGTTAATAAATCAGCAGAAGAGTTGGCTAATATGGCATTAGAGTTACGAGGGATGATAGATAATTATAGATTATAATTTATAATTATTAAGTCTACTTTGCGTTGGCAAAGTAGGCTTTTTTTATTTTTGATATATATTATATTGTTATTTATAGATTTCGCCTATTGGCGAGTTACGTTTTTCCTTGATGAAAAAGTAACCAAAAAATCAAGAAAAAATTAAACTCAATAAGCAATGAAGTAGTAATGCTAATAGAAATTATTTGGGGATTTTATTAAAATTTTATAGTAAATCAATATTTTATAGTAAGACTTGCTTATTTCAGACAATAATTTTTTTCGCTATTTGGGTGTCTTGGTAGGCAAAACACTAGTACTTGCTTAGTGAGATTTAGTGTTATTTAAATTTTTGGTTTTCTATTGTGAGTTGAGATTAAAAGTAGGGACCGCTTACTTTGCCTAAGTTAGTGTTTGCTAGGGTAGAAAAGCTTATCAAGATTATAATTGCAAATAAATTGAAATTTAAAAAGGAAATATGTTGAAAAAAACCGAAGTAATTAATTGATTCTTTGTAATATATAAATAGACTTATTTGAAGGAGAGAGAATAGATGGAGCTATTATATCTTTGGATTGATAATTATAGAGATTTTATTGTTAAGCAGGGGTTTAATTTTAGTAGTGAATATAGATTTGATTATAACTCAGAGAGTGGAGAGCTAAAGATTGAGAAAAATCTTAATTATATAGATAATTTTTTTAATCTTGATAAGACTAACTCTACTAAGATAAATAATATTACAGCTATTATTGGTGAGAATGGAGCAGGAAAATCAAGTATATTGGATTTTATTAAAGATAATTTAGTCAAAGGTGATAATGGTTTTTTAGAAAAAGCTATAATGGTTTTAGAAATTAATGGAAAATACTATCTTTATTATAATAAGGATATAAATATTAATTTACAAGTCAAATCTGATGTATTAAATTTTGATGAAAGAATACAATATGAGACACTATATAAAAGAGAAAATGTTGAGTGTTATAAATGGAATACAACACTAAATCCTTTATCTATTATATATTTTTCAAATATCTTCGATGGCAAATATGAAATTAGCGGAGGAGCATTGTATAATATTTCTACTAATTTCTTAATCAAAAAAGATAAACGATTAGCAATAGAAGATAAGCTTATTAATTATGAAGCTACTGAAAGTGAAGTACATAGATTATTTGATATTAATAGACAAATAAGGTTTATAAATGAGTTTTCAAAAATAAACATTGAAAAATTATTTAAATTACCTAAAGAAATTACTGTTCAACTTATTCAGTCAGAGATAAGTGATAGGGATTTAAGTCTAAAAGAGAAATATAAAAAAGCTGGTTGTTATGAATTTCTAAAAGATATAAAAAATCAATTTTCTAGATTTAGAAGGAAACTTGATATTACTCAAATAGATAAATTTAGATGTAATTTTTATGAGACTGTTTTGAATAATTTTTTCTATGATTCTTTAGATAAGCACTTAATATGGGTTTTTGATAAAGAAATTTTTGATTTTAATAATTTAGTAGGAGAAAATATATTAGAAAAAGTAATGTGTTTGTTTGAAACAATGTTAAAACAACAAAAGGATAAAGTAGAGACGTTAGGAAATGAAAAAGGTAAATTAGAAGAAGATAGGCTAGGTTGGTTAGAACAAATAATAGAATTTATTAAATTTATTGATAGGAACCTAGGAAAGGATAATATAAAAAATATAACTGATAAAAGTTTTAGTATTTCTATAATACAAGATAATAATGAAAAGAAGGAAAAAATAAAATTTGAAAAAATATTTGAATATCATAGTAAAGCAGCCAAAAATATTGATTTTTTTAATTTTGATTGGAGGGACTTAAGTTCAGGAGAAAAGGCATTATTAAACATCTATTCTAGATTTTATTCATTAGTAGACCATAATTTAGAAGATAATCTGATTATATTAATAGATGAAGGAGAATTATACTTACATCCTCAATGGCAGAAAAGATTTATCTATGATTTAATTGAGATTTTACCTGAGATATATCCTAATAAATATATTCATATAATTTTAACTTCACATTCTCCTTTTGTAGCATCTGATTTACCCAGTTCTAATATAATATTTTTAAAAAAGGATGAGAAAGGTAGATGTAAAGTAGTTGATGGTTTAGAAGAGAATAATCGGACTTTTGGAGCAAATATTCATACATTATTCTCGGATTCTTTCTTTATGAAGGATGGATTAATGGGGGATTTTGCGAAACATAAGATTAATGAGTTAATTAAGTTATTGCTTGGTGATACTAAGAAGATAAAAGAGAAGAAAGATTATATTCAAAGTTCAATTAATATTATAGGTGAGCCTGTAATTAGAACTAAGTTATTGAATATGCTAAAAGAAAAGTTAGAAGTAGATTTAATTAGTCTTGATGAAAGAATTGCAAATTTAGAAAGAGAATTAGATGAATTGAAGAGGAAGAAAGCAAATGATTAAGATTAATATTAGCAAAGCTAAGAGAGAAGAGGTTGAAGAAAAACATTACCAGTATTTCAAAGATAATTTTCTAGACAAGCTCATAAGTTTATCTAAAGTTGAAGATTCATTTAGAGATTTTTATAGATTTCTTTTATTAAATATTGAACAAATAATAACTGGAAGACCTAAAGAATTGAATGATGTTATTATAAAAATAGATAATGGATTTCCTTATCTAAGTAGTTTATTTAAAAAGGGTACTAGACAGAGAAGTGGTCATGAGAAAAAATTAATTAATAAGTTGAATTTGAAAAATATTTTTAATTATGATGCTTTTCTTAAACCCGACCCACCTGATTGGGGAGCATACCAGCTTACTAAAAATTTAAATGTAAATATATGTCCTTATTGTAATAGACAATATATTGTAACATATCATTCAGAAGAGAAAAAAGTAATAAGACCACAATTAGACCACTTTTTTGCTAAATCAATTTATCCTTATTTAGCATTATCACTTTATAATCTTATTCCTAGTTGTAATATTTGTAATTCAAGATTAAAGAGAGATACAGAATTTGAATATAAGAAATACATACATCCTTATGAAGAAGGATTTGGAGATAGTATGAAATTTAGTGTGAAAATAAGAGAAGAAAAAGATATAAATAACTATAACGATTTAAAATATCTAGATTTTTTCTTTGGCGAGAGTGATGAATTTGATATTAAATTTAAAGCTGGTAAAGAAGTAAATAATGAGTTTATTAAAAAAGCTGAAAATAATATAAAGGTTTTTAAATTAGAAGAACTATATGATTTTCACAAAGACAATGTAGCAGAACTAATAAAGAAGAATATGATTTATAATAAAGATAGAATTAAAGAATTATATCAAAATTTTAATCAGTTATTTAATAGTAAAGATGATATTGTAAGGATGATAGTATCCAATTATATTACCGAGGATAATTTGGATAAAAGAGTTTTAGCTAAATTGACTAAGGATATTTGTGAAGAGTTAAATTTATTTGATTATACTTAAACATTAATTTAACGTCAGCAGGATATTTCGACACTTTTTCAAATTGATAATGGATAATTAAAAGGTTTTAAAAGTGAAGAAAATTATTGTTTGAACGGAGCAAATATTTTCAAAGGATAATAATTATATTTTAGGCTTTGAATTAGAAGTACTATATTTCTAATTCTCTATAAACATTGATTGCTAAGGGAGTGGGCTTTGCCATGGAGGGTTTGTTCTTTAAACCCGCAGGTATATTTTCTTCTAGACTTTTTGGTTACTTTTGGGGCAATGCCAAAACTATTTCGGTAAAAGCTGATAAGCTTTACCGAAATAGTTTTTTAATTTATATTTAAAGTCTACTTTATCTCCATAAAGTAGACTTTTTCATGAATAAAACCCCAAAAATAGTTCAAAATAACAGAAAACTCATCCCACTTTAAAAAGGTGATTCCCAATCTCTTTAGAAGTTATATAACATAGGATACTAAATTTTAAGAAAGAAATTCAAAATTAGGTTAATCAATAAACGTAAGGAGTGTTTTTATGTTTGAACAGGCTCAACAAGCTTTACAAGAATATTATGGTTATCAATCCTTTAGGATAGGGCAGGAGAAGATAATCAAGAATATATTATCAGGCTATAATACCTTAGGGATAATGCCTACTGGTGGTGGAAAATCAATCTGCTTTCAGATACCAGCCCTCTGTTTTCCAGGAATTACCTTGGTGATCTCTCCACTGATCTCTTTAATGAAAGACCAGATTGATTCTTTAAATACTATCGGAATTCCAGCTACCTTTATCAATAGTTCTCTAGAGTGGATTGAGATAGAGGAACGGATTGAAATGGCTCGGCGAGGAGATTATAAGCTATTGTATATTGCACCAGAAAGGCTAGAGAGTGAGGATTTCTTATGGAAGCTAAATGAGATAGATATCTCAATGTTAGCAGTAGATGAAGCTCATTGTATCTCCAGTTGGGGTCATGATTTTCGCCCTAGTTATCGTTTGATTCCTAAACTTATCAATAATCTCTCAGCTAGACCATTGGTAACGGCTTTTACTGCTACAGCCACCCAAGAGGTTAGAGATGATATCAATGAATTATTAGGAATTAGTACAGAGAATACCTTTGTAACAGGTTTTGATAGACCAAATCTCACTTTTAAGGTGATTAAAGGTGAGAATAAGCGGGACTTTATCGAAGAGTATTTGAGTGTCAACCGGGATGATGCAGGGATCATCTATGCTGCTACTAGAAAGGAAGTAGAAGCATTATATAACTTTTTAAATGATAGGGGCTATTCTGTAGGAAAGTATCATGCAGGATTAAATTATGAGGAGCGTAAGAAGACCCAAGAGAGCTTTATCTATGATGAATTGAAGGTAATTGTAGCTACCAATGCCTTTGGAATGGGAATTGATAAGAGTAATGTCAGATATGTAATCCATCATAATATGACTAAAAATATAGAGGCTTATTACCAGGAAGCAGGAAGAGCAGGTAGGGATGGAGAGAATAGTGAATGTATTTTATTATTTAGCCCTGCAGATATTAGATTGCCTAAATTCTTCATAGATCAGTCCAATCTATCAGAAGAGCGTAAAGAGTATGAATATGAGAAGCTACAGAAGATGATCGACTACTCTTATACAGGTAAGTGTTTAAGGCATTTTATTTTAGATTACTTTGGTGAAGAGAACCCTAAAGAGAGCTGTGATAATTGTACTAACTGTAATGGAGAGGGTGACTTAGAGGATATAACTGAAGAGGCTCAGAAGATTCTATCTTGCATTTATAGGACTGAACAGAGATTTGGGATAGGTCTTGTAGCCGCTGTCTTAAAGGGATCTAAAAGGCAAAAGATTTTAGAAAATGGGTTTGATAAGCTATCGACTTATGGTATTATGAGCCAATATAAGATGAAAGAGATTAAGAATCTGATTAATTTCTTAATTGCTGATGGGTATGTTCTCTTAAGTAATAGTAAATACTCTGTAACCAAATTAAGCAATAAAGCTACACCAGTCTTAAAGGGTGAGAAGAAGGTATATCATAAGGTTAGAAAGAAAATTGAGAAGGTCTTTGTTAAGAATAAGCTCTTTGATATTCTGCGGGATTTACGAGCAGAGCTGGCAAAGGCAGAGGATCTTCCTCCTTATGTTATCTTCCAAGACAGTACCTTAAAGGAGTTTGCCAGTAAGTTACCTACAAATAAGGATCAGATGCTCAAAGTTAAAGGAGTAGGATTTATTAAGTATCAGAAGTATGGGCAGCAGTTTTTAGAGAAGATTAAAGATTACAAGCAGAATCAAGATGAACAGAGTAACCAGAGTGAGTCCAATCAAGAGAAGATTCCAAGTTATCTGATAAGTTACAATCTATATCAAGAAGATAAGTCCCTAGAAGAGATAGCTAAGCTAAGAGGATTAGCCAGTTCTACTATAGAAGGTCATATGATTAAAGCATCGACAGAAGGTTATGAGATAGATTTAAAATCTTTTGTCCCTGATGAATATCAGGAGCTGATTTTGGAGAAAATCAAAGAGGTTGGCGGGGAGAAGTTAACTCCTATCAAAAAAGTTTTACCAGCGGAAGTAAGCTATTTTCACATTAAAATAATGTTATTGCAGGATAGATTAAAAGATGCTATCTAATTTTAAAAAGAGAGGATTCTAATTTAATTAGAATCCTCTCTTTTTAAAGCAATTCTTTAATCTTACTCATAATTATAGAACCTGCTTCTTTCATCTCCTCTTTAGATAGTTTCTTATCATAGAACTCATCTAAAGTAAAGATCTCTCCGATATTAGCAATGATATTCTCTTTAAAAGGAGAGTTAGTTCCTTTAATACCAATAGGGATAATTGGACTTTTAGACTTTAATGCAAGCATTGTTGCTCCTAATTGAGGCTCTTGTAGCTGACCATCTGTACTTCTAGTACCTTCAGGAAAGATTCCTAAAATCTGATTATTCTTTAATAGCTCTAAAGCATATTTAATAGCACTTCTATCAAAACTTCCTCTTTTGATAGGAAAAGCTCCTAGTTTTTTCAATATAAAGCTACCAAATTTATTTTTAAAGAGATTATCCTTTGCCATAAAGTTAATCTTTCTATTCAATAAAGTAGTTAAAAATGGAGGATCATAATTACTAATATGATTTGATACAACAATAAAACTCTGGTCTTTAGGAAGTTTTCTACTCCCAATTATCTGTGGTTTGGGACCAATACCATAAAAGATTTTAAATAAATTGATTGCAATTCTATAGGTTAAGTTCATAATCTTCCCTCCTTAAATCTCTTATTTGGGATTATATTATATCATACTATTAGTCTAATTGACAAGCATTATCATTTAAACAGAGGGTAAAAGTGTAGGAGTATGGGGTGTTACGACATTTTTGCTTTAAAAATAAATAAATCTTTAATAAATCTATTAAAACATTTACGAGAAAGCTTATCAGCACCTACGAGTTTTACCTTTGGGGTTATAAAGCAACCCCTTCGTGGCAAGGGCAGCCTAGAACCAAAATTCTTCGTGGCTCTCTAGGGAATATAAGAACAATCCTCTTTTGCACAAAACCAGTAAAACCAGCCCAATCTAGAAAAGATTCAACTCACTTCACAATCAATATCTATTGAGATTAAGAAATATAAGAGTCCTACTTCAACGATTATATTGGTATTATTAATCCTTGAGAATACTTGCTTCGTTCAAACAGAAATTTTTTTCGATTTAAAACCTTTAAAACATCTAATTCTAAATTTTTAAAAGTGTTACATTATTATTTTATTGCATCAGTTTTGCTATTAGGTAAAGTTTTGACAACCTTCCTCTTTTATGCTATTATTGAGAAAAAACATAGTTGTAATTAAAGGAGGATATGGGTATGAATAGTACTAAACATTTAGCTTTAGGGGGATTATTAATTGCACTAGTAGCTGTAGCAACAATGTCAATTAAGGTACCTATGCCAGCCACAGGTGGATATATTCATCCAGGTGATAGTATAATTTATTTAGTGGCTATCTTATTTGGTGGAAAATATGCTCTATTAGCAGGAGGAATTGGTTCAGCCTTAGCAGATATGCTATCTGGTTATGGTCAATGGGCAGTACCTACTCTAATTATTAAAGGTATAGAAGGGTATATTATTGCTAAAATAGCTAGTCGTAAATTGACCGATATTAAATTGAGAGTAAGGGATATTATCGCAGTACTTGTCGGTGCATTATGGATGGTAGGTGGCTATTACCTAGCAGAGGCAATCATGGTTAAGAGCTTTATAGTACCAGTGGCTAATATCTCTTGGAATTTAACTCAAGCATTGGGAGGAGCAGTAATTGCAATCCCTCTTATATTTGCTCTTTTAAAGACGAATATAGTAGAGCTTAGTAAGGGTAAATAGATATTAATTAGTGAAAGGTGAGGTTAATGAAAGCAGGCAAGATTGATATTGGAAATTTAAAGGAACTGATTTTAGATAAAATTTCAGCAAGCCATCAAGATGTATTGGTTAGACCAAAGATTGGAGAAGATTCAACAGTTATCGACTTTGGAGAGTTTGTAGCTGTAATGTCTACAGATCCTATTACTGGGGTGAAAGAGGGGATGGGGAGTTTAGCTGTTAATGTAGCTTGTAATGATATCGCAGCTAATGGAGCTAAGGCTATTGGGATTCAACAAGCCCTATTGGTTCCTCCATCTACCAGTGAAGAGGAGATTGTAGCTATTATTCAAGATATCAATCAGGCTGCTCAAGATTTAGGAATAGATATCTTGGGAGGGCATACTGAGATAACTGATATAGTCAATCAGCCTTTGGTAGTCTGTACTGCTATTGGCAAGACGACTAAGGATAAGTATGTAACCTCTTCTGGTGCCAAAGTTGGTGATGATATTGTAGTAACTAAGTGGTCAGGGCTTGAGGGAACTGCTATTTTGGCTAATGATTATTATGATAAGTTATTAGAATTAGGAATTGATGAAAGTTTATTGAAAGAAGGACAAGAATTAATTGAAGATTTAAGTGTAATTCCTGAAGGGTTAATAGGAGCAGAGTTTGGAGTTAATGCTATGCATGACGTAACAGAGGGTGGTTTATATGGGTCGGTCTTTGAACTCTCTATTGCAGCAGAGGTTGGTTTTGAGATAGAGGAGGATTTGGTACCTCTACATCCAGCTACAAAGGCTATTGCTGATAAGCTTCAGATTAACCCCTATCAATTAATTGGTTCAGGGATGATGATTTTAACCAGTGAACGTGGTAAAGAGTTGGTTAGAGAGTTGGAGTTGGCAGGGATTAAGGCTACCATTATCGGTAAGATTATTAAAGAAGATAGAGTAGTCAATACTAAAGAGGTTCAGGTTAAAATGACTAATGCACCCCAAGATGAATTATGGAGATTTTTAGCAGAAAATTAAATCTAAATGAGACTAAAGCAGCTTCTATTGGGGTTGCTTTTTATTATCTCTTCTATCTTAAATCTTTATTGGGCATGATAAAGGTAGAATGGAGAGTGGTTTAATGTTCAAGGAAGCTGAACATTATAAGTATATAGTATGGGTCAAGTTATTATTGTTTCTATATTAAAATTAGTCCTTATATCGATTTTAACCTTCTTCTTAGCTAGAGAAGAGGAAATATTAAAAATCATTAATAATGGGGTAGTGTTATTATTTTACCTGCTTGTCTTTAAACTTTATCTTATATTAATTATCTACTATATTTTATGTATCTATATAGGCGGAATCTCAACCAAAATAAATTTAAAGTTTTTTAAAAAAATCTTAGTTTAACTTCTATATATTTCAATAATGAGTTATAATATTCTTAAGTTTATGATTATAATTAAGGTACCTTGAATGCTCTGTAATTAGCTTAAATTATGAAAAATTAGCAATCAATTATTGATATGTGGAAGTTAAATAATAATTTTAAGGAATGATTAAGATGAAATTTGTTAGAAAGTTTTTGTTTCACAGAATTACTTTCTTATTTCTTGCAATACTAGTACAGCTGCTAGTTTTGATAGGAATAATCTTGAAATTTAATGAATACTTTATCTTTTTCTATGGGGGAAGTATACTTATCAGCATGGCTGCAGTATTAGGAATTATAAATAATCATATTAATCCCGCATATAAGATTGCATGGATTATACCTATACTATTATTTCCAATCATTGGAGGTATGTTTTATATCTTCTTTGGTGGTAAAAAGTTGGGTAAACGTGCAAAAAATAGAATGATATCAATCGGAAATAAAACAAGAAAAGCATTAGCATCTCAAGAATCTATTTTAGAAGAAATGGAATCAGAAAATGAAACTGCTGCTAATCAATCAAGATATCTTCAGGATTATGCCTATTTTCCACCATATCGCAATACAATAACAAAATATTTTCCAAGCGGTGAGATGAAGTTTGAAAAGTTAAAGGAAGAATTAAGAAAGGCAGAGTATTATATCTTTTTAGAGTACTTTATTATTGAAGAAGGTGAGATGTGGAATAGTATACTTGATATATTAGTAGAAAAGGCGTCAGAGGGTGTAGATGTTAGAGTTATATATGATGATGTAGGCTGTTTATTTACCTTACCTTATAGATATGATACAAAGCTTGAAGAGATGGGAATTAAGTGTTGTGTTTTCAATCCCTTAATCCCTATATTATCTCCTATGATCAACAATCGTGATCATCGTAAACTCACAATCATTGATGGTCATACAGGATTTACAGGAGGATCTAATTTAGCAGATGAATATATAAATAAGGTCGAAAAATATGGGCATTGGAAGGATTCTGCTATTATGCTTAAGGGAGAAGCTGTCTGGAGTATGACTGTAATGTTCTTATCCATGTGGAGTTATCTTAGAGGAATCGAAGAGAATTTAGAAGAATTTAAGTACGATAATAATCTATTAGAGGATAATTCAAAGAACGGAGATGGATATATTCAGCCCTTTGCAGATAGTCCCTTAGATGATGAAACTGTTGGAGAGATAGTCTATCTTAATCTAATTAATAAAGCCAAAAAATATGTCTATATCACAACACCTTATCTGATTATCAATAATGAGATGGTAACAGCACTATCATCAGCCGCTAAGGGAGGGGTTGATATTCGTATAATTACTCCTCATTGTGCAGATAAATGGTATGTTCATGCGGTTACCAGGTCCTATTATAGGATTCTTATTGAAAGCGGAGTAAAAATCTATGAGTATCTCCCAGGCTTTATCCATTCAAAAAACTACATATCAGATGATAATTATGGAGTTGTTGGCACTATAAATATGGATTATAGAAGTCTATACTTACACTTTGAATGTGGGGTTTGGATGTATGATTGTAACACTATTATTGAAATGAAAGAAGATTTTCTTAATACCTTAAAGGTCTGTAAAGAGATTACTATGGAAGATTTTGAGGATATTAAGTGGTATAAAGCGTTAGGAAGTTCAGTATTACGCCTCTTCTCTCCATTAATGTAATGATATTATTAATTTATTTCCCATATGATTTTTTAACAGAGTATTTTAGTTGGGAGGATAAATTGATATTTATTATACTTGTTCTTATTATATTTTGGCTCTTCAATGACTTTTGTGAAAATAATTTAAAACATTAGCTAAATAATTAATCCTTGAAAATCCGTGCCTATCTGTGGCTAACAATTCTTTTTTGTCTTATATATAAATCAAGATTTAGTTTTTGTATCTTAATTAAAATCTAGAATTATTATGAATCACAAAGTTCGTTGTTGATCCTATATTTTGTTTAAACTCGTGATTTTAATCTGTTATAATATTTATGAACACTATTAATATTTTTATCGTTATGGGAGGATAGAATTATGAAATTATCATTACCAAAAAGTTACACCAGAAAGATTGCAAGAGCGATAGCAGAGTTTGGCTTGATAGAAGAAGGTGATAATATTCTAGTTGGCTTCTCAGGAGGCAAAGATAGTTCTTTACTATTATATGCTCTGGCAGTCTTACAAAGGAGTATGGGAATTAATTTTAAGGTAAGCGCTTTAACTATTGATTTGGGCTTTGAAGAGAATGCAGAGTTTAAAGAAATGAAAGATTATTGTAAGAGCTTGGAAGTGCCTTATTATATTGAAAGAACTAAAATATCTGAGGTCATTACCGATGAGGCTACTAAAAACCCCTGTGCTAAATGTGCTTATTTTAGAAAAGGGGCAATCTCTAAATTTATGAAAGAGCATGGTTTTAATAAGATTGCTTATGGGCACCATTATGATGACGCAGTAGAGACATTTTTGATGAGCATCCTCTACTCTGGACAGGTTAAGACCTTTGAACCAAAGAGTTATTTAGATAATAGTGATATCTATGTAATCAGACCTTTAATTTACTTAAGGGAGAAAGAGACCCGTGAAGCTAAAAAGATTACTGGTTTTGAACCTATTCTAAGTCCTTGCCCCCATGATGGTGAGACTAAAAGAGAAGAGATAAAACAGTTGCTACGAAGCTTTGATGATAGTAAACAGATATTTTATAATGTAGCAGCGGCTATGAGAGCAGGTGCTCCCTTACAGCTATGGCCTCAGAAGTTAGCTGATAAGGAGTTGCTGGAGATAACCAATAAGTTATGGAAGGGCTAAGTAGAAATTTATTCAACACAAGGCTGTTTAAAATTAATTGATCATTGATAGTAGGAGAGAATTAGGGATAAGTTTTACAATTAAAAAAGGAAATTTATCTTTTAAGGATAAGTTATATAGTATAGTTTGGTATGCTTGTGTGTTTGTTTAAAATCATAAATAATTATTAAAAATAGAAAATAAATAAGGGATAAGACCAAAGAATAATGATAAATTAATGGTTTTTAGGTTTTGCAGTGAAGCTATTTTTTGAAGAAAGTAGAGTAAAGCCTTGTGGTTACTTAGTTAAGAAGGGTTTGATAATCTTTCTCAATTGCACTACTGGAGGTTTACTGCAAAATCGAGGTTTTTTTGAATTTGCTGATCTGCTCTAAATCCAGATAGAATCAGGGGTTAGAGTGTGTGGCAAAATTGGGGTTTTATATTAACTATGTGAGATGTAAATTATTTTCTTCTTAGATTCTTTAACGTTATCCTCCACGTTTTATATTAACTATGTGAGATGTAAATACACTTATATTATATTATATATTAGGTAGAATTTAGTTTTATATTAACTATGTGGGATGTAAATCAATATCAGGAGAACAATGGGATTTATGCTGGTGTTACAGATTTTATATTAATTATTAAGACCCTTAGACACAATCAACTTAAAAAGGAGAGAAGATAATGGCTCATATTTTTAATGAAGAGAATATTAGCTATAAGCTCAAAGAATCAAAGATTCCAGAATTTTCTTGGCATAGCAGCCAAGAACTATCAAAAATAGTCAACTCCCAAAACTTAAAATTTGACCTAAGGATGCTTGATTCAGGTAAATACTCTTATCCATATCATTTTCACAGAAATGCCGAAGAGATATTTATTATATTAAGTGGCAAAGCAATGCTTAGAACACCAAAGAAATTTGTAGAATTAAATGAAGGTGATATTATATTTTTTGAGATGGGACCTGAAGGTGCTCACCAATTATATAATCATACCCAAAAGCCCTGTAAATACCTTGATATCAGAACCGACATTGGGATAGATGTATGTGAATATCCAGATTCAAATAAAATAAACATATTACCTTATCAAGAGGTATATCAAAAAAATAGCACTGTTGATTACTTTAAAGGTGAAGATAAAGTCAAGGAAAAGTGGGGAGAAAAATTTTCTAGATGAATCATAAATCCTCATCTCTGAAAGAAGGAAATTTTTTATAAATATAGAAATACTAATGTAAGTAATATTTTTTAAGAGGTAATTGCTATTTGCTCAAAACAGGAGATAAGAACTGTGATATCATGGATAAGGCTTTAATAATACTCCTCATGAAGTTCAACTGTAAATTTTCTTTTATGGGAGGAGGAGGTATCATGATGTATCTAGCTAGCATAGGTGACTTAAAAGAAGGGGACATATTAGCTAAGAATATATATACTTCAGATGGCAAATTACTATTAGGTGCAGGAAGAAGACTGAATAAGAAATATATCAATAAATTAGATAAAATTGGTATTAACCATATCTATCTTAAAGATAATAGATTAAAAGAGTTAAAGAAAGAGGATATTGAGATAATACCAGAAGAGATTAGAAAAGAAGCAATAATTATAGCTAGGGATTGTATTAAGAAGATAATTGATGCTGATACTGGATTGAATCATCAGGAAAAACATCAATTATACAGAATAATTGCAGATATTATTGATACTATAACTATTAATAAGAAAATCCTTAATTGCATTAAGGATATCAGATTATTACAAGATGAGCTATTCTTCCATCTAACCAATGTGACGGTACTTTCTTTAGTAGTTGGAAAGCAATTGGGCTATGAGAAAGAGAGGTTAATGGAGTTAGGGATAGGTGCTTTTTTGCATGATGTAGGTAAGATAAAAGTTCCTTTAGAGATTATAAATAAGCCTGGCAGGCTTACTGATGAAGAGTTTGAAGAGGTTAAGAAACATACGACTTATGGATATCAGATTTTAGGCAATATAGAAGGTATTCCAGAAGTATCTGCTCGTATTGCTTATTTGCACCATGAGAGATGTGATGGTTCTGGTTATCCTAAAGGAATAAGTAGAAGGTATATTGATGAATATGCTAGAATTGTAGCTATCGCCGATGTCTTTGATTCTATGATTAATGATAGGGTTTATCGTAGTTCAATTAAAGTCAAAGAGGTAATTGAGTATTTGTATACTACCTTTACAGAAAATAAGATGGATAGAGAGCTAGTGGAGAGGTTTTTAAGGATGGTAACCCCTTATCCAATAGGAACCAAGGTTAAACTAAACATTGGTTGTGAAGCAGTAGTTACTAGAGTAAATGAGACTATGAAGTTAAGACCAGTAGTTAAAGTCTTAAATTTTAGTGGTCTAGATAGAGACTTCATAATTGACTTATCAAAGGATTTGAATATTGATATTATAGAGGAAATAGTTTAGAAATTAATTAAGCCAGAATTACCTGGCTTTTTTTATGTGTTTAATAGTCAATTCAATATTAGTTACTTATGACTATGTTTAATACAAAATACAATAAATAGATTAATTTTTTAAGTTCATAATATTAAAATACAAATTTAACAATTTAAAATTCCTAAAAATGAAAAATATCACTTCATACTTTAACCACTATAGTCATTTAATATAAAATGAAATAAAGGCAAAGATATTATTACCCATGATTAATACAGATGATTTGAAGAAGACTTTTTTGTTGACTGAGGGAGTAGTCTTGGGCTGCAAAATGTAAATTCAAAAAATAATTATTAAATAAAAGAAACCACGAATGGTCACAAATATACACGAATACGGACAGTAAAAAGATAAAGTATAAGGATAGTAAATAATAAACACTATAAAAGAATAATATAACAGTATTATATAAACTAAATTTTAGATTTGAGTAGTATTATTAGCAAGTATCAAAAATAACTTTATCTTGACAAGAAATTAGTTTTTTTATACTATGCTAGTAATATCAAATAGAGATGAGGAGTTGATGAGATGGATTTAAGATGGAGTTTGAAGGAGTTATATCCCAGTTTTGATTCTAAAAAGTTTAAAAGTGATTTTAAGAGATTAGAAGATAAGATTAGTGAGATTAGTAAATTGAGTGAAGATGGTTTAGATAATAGAGATAATCCTATACAGCAAGCAGAAGAATACATAATCTTATTAAAGGAGATTTATACTTTATTTGAACTGCTTTTCAATTTTTCTCAACTAACTTTGAGTGTAGAAGCTAAGAATCAGCAGGCTCTAAAGGTAATAGAGAGTTTAGAAGAAAAAGAGGTCTTATTAACAAAGCCCTCTGTTAAGTTCCAAAAATGGATTGCTTCTTTAGATGATTTAGAAAGGATAATAGAGTCTTCTAAGCTATTAACTGAACATAAGTTCTTCTTATTGGAATTGGCTAAAGAGAGTAAGTATCTGTTAAGTGAGGAACAAGAGATATTAATTGCTAAAATGAGCAGTACTGCTTCTAAAGCATGGGAGAAGCTATATGATTTATTGACTTCTACTTTATTGGTTAAGATAGAGATAGATGGTGAGGAGAAGGAGTTGCCACTACCAGTTATCAGGAATATGGCTTATGAAGATGACTTAGTTCTTAGAAAAAATGCTTATCAGGCAGAGTTAAAGTCCTATGAACAAATAGAGGAATCTATCGCAGCTGCTTTGAATGGAATTAAAGGTGAAGTACTGACTATCAGTGAGCAAAGAGGATATCAGAGTCCTTTAGAAAAGACATTGCTAGACTCTAGAATGGAAGCTGAGACTTTAGAAGTGATGTTTAAAGCAATCAAAGAGTATTTACCACTCTTTCATAATTATTATAGAAAGAAAGCAGAACTATTAGGGTATAATGATGGATTGCCTTTTTATGATCTTTTTGCCCCAATAGGTGAGGCTAAGATGAGATTTACATATGATGAAGCAAGGAAGTTCATAGTAGATAACTTTAGGAGTTTTAATGATGATTTAGCCAATTATGCCGATAATGCCTTTGCTAAACGGTGGATAGATGCTGAGCCTAGAGATGGGAAGAGAGGGGGAGCCTTCTGTAGCAATATCCATCCAATAGGTGAGAGTAGAATTTTAGCAAACTTTACAGGGAGTTTAAGTGATGTCTTGACTTTAGCCCATGAGTTAGGGCATGGATATCATGGAAGTTGCTTAGTTGATGAGAGTATAATCAATAGTGACTATCCCATGCCTTTAGCAGAGACTGCATCGATTTTCTGTGAGACTATCGTTCAAAAGGCAACATTAGATAAGGCTTCTAAAGAAGAAGTCTTGACTATTTTAGAGAGTTCAATCTCTGATGCCGGGCAGGTAATAGTTGATATTTATAGCCGTTATCTATTTGAGAGTGAAGTCTTTAAGAGAAGAAAGGAGTCATCTTTATCAGTAGATGAGCTTAAAGAGATGATGGTAGATGCTCAAAAGAAGGCCTATGGTAGAGGATTAGACCATAATTATCTACATCCTTATATGTGGTTATGTAAGCCCCATTATTATTCAGCAGAGTTGAACTTTTATAACTTCCCATATGCTTTTGGATTACTTTTTGCTAAGGGTATCTATGCTCAATATTTAGAGAAGGGTCAAGAGTTTATACAAGAATATAACTCTTTATTGGCTGTTAGTGGGAAGAATGATATAATAAATGTCGCCAAAACTATTGGAATAGATGTTAATTCTATAGATTTTTGGCGAAATTCTTTAGATATTATTAAGAGAGATATTGAAGAGTTTCTTAAATTTTGATAACTAGTGTGAGTAAAGATTTTAAATATGTAGAATCTACTCACATTAAACACATATTGCAAAGGATTGAGTAATGAATGAGAGAAAGAGATATTTTTACTAATAAATATTTAGTACCATTATTAGCAATTTTAGCTTGTCTACTATGGGGGACTGCTTTTCCATCTTTAAAGCTAAGTTATGAGGCGTTGGAGATAGGTAAAGATGATTACTTTTTAAAGATGCTTTTTGCATCTTATCGTTTCTTTATAGCATCATTATTATTGTTAAGTTATCAAGTTTTAAGTAAAGGTAAGAAGAGTTTTAAGCTAAAAATTATTAATTTTCAGCCCCTATTGTTCTTAGGATTATTACAGACTACTTTACAGTATTTCTTCTTCTATAATGGGCTTGCCAATACTACTGGGGCTAAAGCTTCCATATTAGGCACAACAGGAACCTTCTTAACGGTTATTTTGGCTCATTTCATCTATGAGAATGATAAACTCAATCTTCAAAAGGGGGTAGGATTAGTTGTAGGTCTTTTGGGAGTTATAATTGTTAATTTAAAGCAGAGAAGCTTTGACTTCTCCTTTACTTTCTTAGGAGAGGGATTTTTAATCTCATCAGCGATTGTAGCTACTATAGCCAGTATTATAGCTAAAAGCCTGACCAGAAGAATCGATCCTATGTTGGTGACAGCCTATCAGATGTTAGTGGGTTCAGTTACTTTATTCTTGATTTCAATTACTAAAGTAAAGCCATTAAGCCTAAACTTTACTAGTTCAACCTTCTTATTATTAATTTATTTAGCTATGGTTTCAGCAGTAGGTTTTGCTCTATGGTATACTTTGATCAAATATAATCCCCTAGGTTATATTACTATCTATAAGTTTGTAATTCCAGTCAGTGGAGTATTCTTTTCCAGTTTATTATTAGTAGAAGAGAGTTTAAATTTTAATATATTGGCAGCATTAATTTTAGTATCGGTTGGGATTGTAATTATTAACTATAAAAAGAGAGTAGTAGATGTAGAGAGAGTCTGATGAATTAAACTTTTAATTATTTAAATTTAAAATTAAGAAGGGAGAATTAAAACCTTCACACCTCATTCTCAACCCCAACCCTTCTCCTATTCTTAGGAGAAGGGAGACCTCTCTCAGTAGAGAAGGAGAGACTGATTGTGTGCAGAGTGCTTGTTCTTTAGACCCGAAGGGCATTAAGGGGTGAGGTCTATAAATACTCATCGGCTAAAATTTGGTATCTAGAATAATCCAAGAAGAATATTGATAGATTTCTTGGATGTAAGTATAATACAAATAAGAGTATGATATTGAAAGAATATTTTTTTATATACCAATGACCCAAATAATAAAACGTTCATTTGTTTTTAGAAAGGAGATTAATATGCCAAGACATTTTTCGCAGCAAGAACAAGAATTGATTAGAGAAGAATTAATAGAGAAAGGAAAAGAGCTAATTGCAGTATTTGGTTTAAAAAAAACTACTATATCTGATTTAACCAAAGCAGTTGGAATATCTAAGGGAAGTTTTTATAATTTTTTTAGTTCTAAAGAGGAGTTATTTTTTACTATTTTTGAATTGGAAGGCGATAAACTAAGAGGTGAAATTAGCCAACAGATTTTGAATAATTCTAAAAATGCAGCTCGAGGATTAAAAGGCTTGATAAAAGTTATCTTACGGGAAATGGAAGAAAACCCTATTATCAGTAAAATCTATAACTCTGATGATTTAGATTATGCCTATCAAAAATTAAGTAAAGAGCAGTGGGATGAGCATAGAAGTTTATCAGTTAAGGCACTTATTCCAGTAATAGAGATGTGGCAAGAACAAGGAGGATTAATAGAAGAAGATCCGGAGATTATAATTAATGTAATCAGAGCAGTTATCTCTATTAGTTTGCATAAAAAAGAGATAGGTGAAGAGATCTATCCTGAAACTATGGATTTATTGATTGACCTTGTGACTGAAGGATTAACTGTGAAGAGGAACTAGTCTTTATCATTAAATGATCAAATAAATATTATGTTAATTGATTTTAAATATAAGGAGGTAGAAAAATGATAGAGGTTAAAAATTTGCATTTCACTTATTCAAATAACTCTGAAGAGACGATTAAAGGTATTGATTTTAATGTAGGTAAAGGGGAGATATTTGGTTTCTTAGGACCAAGTGGGGCTGGGAAGAGTACAACGCAGAAGATTATTATCGGCTTATTGAAGGATTACCAAGGTAAAGTTAAGGTGATGAATCAGGAGATAAGAGATTGGGGAAAAGATTATTATGAGCAGATAGGTATCTCCTTTGAATTACCTAATTTATATAATAAGTTGACTGCTAAAGAAAACTTAAAGTTTATTAGTTCATTATATACTGGTAAGAAAGCAGACTTAATGGAATTATTGGAGATGGTTGGATTAGGTGATAAGGCTGATATTAAGGTAGCAGATTTTTCTAAAGGGATGAAGATGAGACTTAATTTTGCTAGAGCCTTTATTCATCAACCAGAGCTTATCTTCTTAGATGAACCTACTTCAGGATTGGACCCTGTGAATGCTAAGAAAATAAAAGAGATTATATTGGAGAAGAAGAAAGAAGGAAAGACCATCTTTTTAACTACCCATAATATGACTGTAGCCGATAAGTTGTGTGATAGGGTTGCATTTATTGTTGATGGAGAGATTAAATTGATTGATTCTCCTAAGGAATTGAAAGTAAAGAGAGGAAAGAGGATAGTAAGGGTAGAGTATTACCAAGGAAGAGAGACTCTTAGCAAAGAGTTTCCGTTGGAAAAGATTGGTCAGAATGAAGAGTTCAATAAATTATTGAACTCTAAGGAGATTAAAACTATCCATACCCAAGAAGCTACATTAGAAGATATCTTTATTGAAGCTACTGGGAGGAATTTATTATGAGAAGACTATTAGCCAATATCAAGGGAGATATCTTCTTACAGTTTAAATATGGGTTCTATGGGGTCTATGCAATACTTGTTCTCTTTTATATACTTACTTTAAGGTTCTTAGCAGTTAAGATATCAGCCTTCTTACTACCGATAATTATCTTCTCTGACCCATCATTATTAGGTTTTTATTTTATTGGAGGATTAATTTTATTAGAGAAGGATGAAAATACTCTAGATTGTCTAGTTGCAACACCTTTAAGAATTAGAGAGTATCTTATTTCCAAAATGGTCTCTTTAACTATCTTAGGTTTATTAGCTAGTATGATTATTGTTCTATTCAGTTATGGTACTGAGTTTAATTACTTATTATTGATTAGTGGTATAGTCTTAACCTCTTGCTTTTTTGTCTTAATCGGATTTGTTGCTGTAGCTAGATTCAATACTATAAATGATTATATATTTAGTTCGATAATATATATGATGATCTTAAATTATCCTCTTTTTGAGTATTTTGGGTTATACCAGAGTTTTCTTTCTTATTTTTCGCCAACTCAAGCCTCATTATTATTAATTAGTGGTGCTTTCTCTGGAATAGAGTTCTGGCAAACTATTTATGGGATAGCTTATTTGATAATAGCTATTATAATAGTCTATCACTTTGCATATAAATCTTTTTATAAATTTATTATCTTAAAAGGAGGGAAGAGATAAGGTGAAGAGGATATTAACTCTATTCAAAAATGATTTAAAGAATATTATTCGTGAGATAATGTTAATTTATATTATGTCAGGACCTATAATTCTTGCTACATTAATTCGTTATGGGGTTCCTATTTTACGAGAAAGATTTATTGAAAAGGTTGATTTAGTAAATTATTACCCTCTGATTACTGGTTATTTTATCTTGTTTGTCCCTATCTTAATAGGGATGGTATCAGGTTTCTTATTATTAGATGAACGTGATGAAGGTGTAGTACAAGCATTAGTTTTAACTCCTCTATCAAAAAGGGGTTATATTATCTATAGGATTTTTATGCCGATGCTGATTAGTTTAATCTATATCTTGATTCTTACTCCATTTTTAGGATTAGTTGAAGTTCCAGTATTAAATCTAATAGTAGTGGCTTTGTTGAGTATGTTCGAATCTCCAATTACGGCATTATTTTTAACAGTCTTTGCTGGAAATAAGGTAGAGGGTCTTGCTTTTTCTAAAGGTCTAGGGCTATTTATGATGGCTCCTTTGGCTAGGCTTATTGAATCAAGGTGGACTGTTTTAGCTAGGCTAATACCATTTTATTGGGCAGTAGAGAGTTTTTTAGTTATTGGAGAGAAAGGATTTTATTTTAACATTTTAATAGGTTTATTGATTCATTTATTACTTTTATTTGTTTTATTAAAGAAATTTGAAGCTAAGTTAATTTAATGTATTAGCCTAGAACTAAGATAGATATTGAGAGGTGTTCAGTAATCTATTAAAAAATTAGTTCAACTTAAATAATTATAAAAAATAAGGACTGATTTAAATGAGAGAAGATATATTAGAAAGGTTAGATGAGATAGAAGAAAAAGAGCAAGTTAAGATTTTATATGCTGTTGAGTTTGGGAGTAGAGCATGGGGGCTTTCATCAGAGGATAGTGACTATGATGTCCGTTTTATCTACCTTCGTCCCTATCAATGGTATCTATCAGTTGATAAAAAACTTGATGTTTTAGAATATCCAATCAATCAGGATCTTGATATAAGTGGTTGGGATCTTAAAAAAGCTTTACAGTTATTTAGAAAGTCAAACCCATCATTTTTAGAATGGTTATCTTCACCGATAATTTATTTAGAGAATGATTCTATTATAGAAGAACTGAGAGAATTAAGTAGAGAAAAATTTTCATCTAAGGCTATTATGTATCATTATCTACATATGGCCAGAGGTAATTATAAAAAGTATTTGCAGGGTGAGGAAGTAAGTATTAAAAAGTATTTTTATGTCTTAAGACCAATTTTAGCCTGCCAGTGGATAGAGAAGAAGCAGAGTATTCCACCTATGGAATTTGATAAGTTATTAGATTTACAGCACTCTAATCAGAGTTTATATAATGAGATTCAGAAACTATTAGCTAGAAAGATATCTGGAGAGAAGTTAGTTATAGAGGATAGAATAGACATTATTAATAACTTTATTGAAGATAAACTCCACTATTATCAGGAGTATGTAAAGGGGATCAAAGATATAGATTCTATAGATTATGATAAATTAAATCAGTTGTTTAGAGCTACTTTAGAGGAAGTATGGGGATAGATTATATAACTGAATGAACAGTAACAAGGGAATAAAAAAGTTTTACTCTTTAGCCATTATATTTTACTAAAGTGTCGTCTTTGTTGATATCAATTTAAACCTTGGTATCAGTAAAGGCGATTTTCTGTTTTTAACCTAAAATTTCAAGAAGGACTTTAATAGAAATTTACTGTTGAATTTAAGTATTCTTATGTTAAATTTTCTAATTTAGCAGGATTTAATAAAAAGGTATAGAAATTTTCATTAGAGTATTCTTTTTTGAAAATTTTATTACTTAATTTGCTTGATTAAGAGATATGAATTGGAAACTTTTAAAAATAAGGAGGAAGAGAATATGAAGAAATATATTAAGGTTACTTTATTTATAGTTATCTTTATATTACTTTTACTAAGCCACAGAGTTTACGGTGATGCAAAGATTTTGGTATTTCACCGCTTTGATGACCATAGATACCCTTCAACAAATATCAGTAATCAAAGGTTGAGAGAGGTATTTGAGTATCTTAAAGATAATGGTTATCAAGTCTTAAGCTTAGAAGAGTTGGTCAATCAGGTTGAAGAGGGAACCCCTATTGATGATAGGACTGTAGCTTTTACTATAGATGATGGCTATAAGAGTTTTTATGAAAATGGATTAGAGATATTTAAAGAGTATAATTATCCTTTTACTATCTTTATTAATAGTAAGGCAATTAATTATAAGTATGGAGATTTCTTAACTTGGGAGCAGTTAAAAGAGATAAGTAGATATGGGAGTATTGGCAGCCATAGTTATGGACATAAGCATTTAACGAAATTACCTTTAGAAGAATTGAAAAGTGAAGTACAAAGGAGTATAGATGATATTTATAATAATCTAGGGATTAAGGTTAAGTTCTTCTCATATCCTTATGGAGAGTATGATAATAGAGTTAAAGAAGTGGTTAAGAGTTTTGGTTTTAAAGCTATATTTAATCAGAATCTAGGTGCTGTTTCAGAGCAGAGTGATCTATTTGATTTAGATAGGATTGCAATTGGAGAAGATTCAAATTTGAAATTGAATTTATCCTATAAATATTTAAAGGTCAAATGGTTAGACCAGGCAGAAGCAGTGGAGGATGATAGATTGCTCAAAGTGGAAGTTAGAACTAGTCCAGATATAGAAAAGGCTCAACTATATATCTCTGGTTATGGTTGGAGAAAGGTTGAGCTAGAAGAAGGAACTTTATCTTTAGACTTAGATTTATCTCTAAAATATTCTAGAAATAGAGTCTTCTTAAAGACCTATGATAATAGAATAGCTTCTCAAATTATTGTTAAATAGTTAAAATAGAAAAAGCAGTATAGCTGATTCAGCCATACTGCTTTTTCATATAAGGAGAAGAGGGCTTATAGTACAATTATGAAGAAGCTATCTTTTACTAATACTGGTTAGTTATTATTAATAGCGATAATCATATTCTCCTGGGAATCTCTCATTTACTTCCCAAGATTCAACAGTCATATAAGCGGTATTATAATCAAAGCCCATTCCCATTAGATATGAGATTAACATTACTTCCATAATGGCATGCCTTAGACCTACAGTTCTACCTTCCTCTATCGCATAATCAACTAAAGGGTTTAAATCTCGAACAATATCATAAGGAGCTACTCCTCGGTCTGATCTTCTTGGTGGATAATAGTCATCATGGGATTTTTGTGGCTTGTTGTTACTCATCTTTATCCTCCTTTCATTATAATTTATACATTATATGTAGATTTACTGTTGTTTGTTAATAATAAACATTATAGTTTTATTTTTATTTAATTTCCATAAAATTAATATGTTATATATTATTGTTGGTTTACATATTTTAATTTAAAATAGGTAAACTTATAATAAAGCAGTTAAGCTGCACGGAGAAATAGTTATTTGCCCAACTTATATAATAAGCTTAGGAAGAATTATTTTAAAAATCAATGACTATTTCAAATTTTCAAAATAAATGATTTAAATATATTATACGAGGAGGTATATAGATGCAATTTAATCAATATTCAAAGGAGCAACAGGAGTATATGTTGGCTGTAGGATATAAGAAGGTAATTGATGATATATATCATCAATATATAAATGAGCTAAGAGAAGAATGTGGAGAAGAAGAGATGTTAGAGCAAGAGCTTGATTTAATAGATGAATTAGATTATTGGCAAGTAGAAAGTAGAGTACTACAGGCAGAGAACAATCTAATCAACTGGGGAAGAAGAATACTATATAAGTGGGGAATCTTCACGGACAGAATGGTTGAAAGAACTTTCGATTTTGAAATTTATGACAAAAGCAGTATCGTTAATATGCTAATGGAATTAAATGAGGAAGAAATTTCTGATTTAGTGCAGTTATATAAGAATTGAAAATTATTTAATAATACATATGAATTACCTTAACTATTGATAAATCTATCTTTTATATTAAGATTTTGTTTTAATTACTCATTATTTTATTATTTTTTGATAAGATATTTTAATTTAGTAATATCTAAGATATAATTATATAAGAGGTGAGGAGGATGATTAAAATGGACATTACTGAAATAATTAAAGATAAGATTGAGAAATTAAGAGAAGAACTTATAATAAGTAGGTTAGAATATGATAGTTATCATCCTAAAATAGTACAATTGAGTTTAGAGCTTGATACCTTGATCAATATATATACCAAATTCCATGATACAGGGCTATACTTTTATTCTTAATAGTATGATTCTATAGTAAATAGAGTTTATACAATAATTATAAACAAATAGATTTCTTTCTATATATCTTAATTTTATTAAGAAATATAGGTTGAATTAATTTAAATTACCAAAAATAACTTTTTTTAAAAGGAATATTAAATCCTCTTTTTTTTAATACTAAGAGTAAAAAGGAGTTGATTTAATGTCACACAAATCTCATGTACATTGTACAGTCAATAATTGTCAATGGTGGGAAGGTCCAAATCTGTGTATAGCCGAGAAGATATTAGTAGTTAGTGATGAATTTGCCAAAAAGCTTCCAAATGAGGTTGATGTGGAAGAGACCAATCAAATTGTTAATGATTTAGGGTCATCACCAGTGGATGAATGTTATCAAAGTTGTTGTAAGACTTTTGTTCCTCGTGATAAGTATTTATCAGGGATGGGTGGAAGTGAATATAATAATGTTGAAGTTTAAACTGACAATTAATTGTCAGTTTTTTCTTTTAAAGAAAGAGTTTTTATCAAAAAATATCATGGGTATATGCAAGAAATACTAAAATTAAACATACATATAATAAAGTGAGAAAATAATAGTTAAAGGAGGGTTACAATGAGTGATGAAAAGTTAAAAAGGTTATCAGAGCTTACTGGTCTTGACCCTGAAGTAATTAAGGAGCTAGGAGCAGATAACCTAAGTGAGGATAACATGGAATTAGTAAAAAATATTTCTGATATGTACAGGAATAATCAAGAAGAGTTCTCTAATTTCTTGAATGACAGTGGAATTGGTGATATCTTAAATAATATAAGTCAAGATAATGACATTAATAAAGATAATCTATCAGATATTAAGAGAAACTTACAGGAGTTACTCAATAATCAAGATATTGATTTAGATATATAGTTAGAAAAGAGACCACCGTGGTCTCTTTTCTAACTATATAGATAATCTTCTAAAGTAGAGTCATTATAAGCAATTTTTTTAGCATGTTCAACCCCAACATAGCGCAGATGCCAAGGCTCATATTGATATCCAGTAATATTCTCCTTTCCTTTTGGATATCTAATAATAAAACCATATTCAGGGGCCATTTTAGACAGCCATCTCCCTTCTTCTGTCTCTCCAAACTCTTCTACTAAATCATAGTTAACAGCTGAGCTGGAAACATCCATAGCTAAACCTGTTTGATGTTCACTATGCCCAGGTTTAGCACTATATTGATTTGCAGCTTCTACCCCTTTTAGACGAGCATTGTAGTCAAATATTTCCTTCTGTCGGTTAAAAGAACGATATCCTGATACACCAACAAGTTCAATATTATCCTCCTTAGCTTTAGCAAATAGCTTCTCTAGAGCTTTAGCAGCTACTATTCTTATCTTTTTTTTGGGATGATCTCCTGCAAAAGCAAAGGGAATATTTGGAACTACTAAATCCTCTGGAATGAATTCAGAAGGGAGCCCTTGCTCTTTATTTACTAAGACTAATTTGTTTAAAGGATTGTTTACCGACTCTTTCTCTTTAGCGACTGTATTAATCTCCTCAATAATCTGATTTGAAGGATTTTCTTTCTTCTTTTGTTGAATATTATCATCAATTGTTTTATTATTCTTCTCTTTAGATAAATTATCTATTGAGGTAAAGGTAATACTAAAAGTAGGTGAAGAAGTATTGACTAACAGAAACAATAATATTATAAAGAATAATTTCTTTTTCATAAAAAGTCCCTCCTTCTAGCAATATTAACGGAAGCAAGAATCATTGTATTAATTGTTAGTAGTAAATGCAATCCTTGATTATTGTAAAAGTATGTACTTTATTATGGAAATTCCTTTTTTATACAATTGACTCTTACCACTTTACTATATTTTATTAACTGAGATTAATTATTGATACAAGATTAATAATTTCAATTTGTGTGAGTTATATCATATAATCTTTAAATAAGAAATACTATAATATCAATATAATCTTTACAGAAACTAAAATAACTTTAAAGATAAACTAGGAGGTTTTAATTATGGAGATTAAAAAAACAGATATTATTTCAGATGTATTAAGAAAACACCCAGAGACTGCTGAGGTATTTATGAGTTTTGGGATGCATTGTTTAGGGTGTCCAACAGCTACTGGAGAAGCAATTGAGCAAGCTGTAATGGTACATGGGATTGATCTTGAAGAGATAATGAAAGCTTTAAATGAAAAGATTAATAACTAAATATTGATGATTAAAAAAGCCCCGTTAACGGGGCTTTTTTCTTGCAATTAAAGAAATATATCTTATAATAGATTAGTAAGGAGGGGATTAAATGGAAGAGGATATTTTAAAGGAACATCCTTATTTTTCTGAATTGGACACTGATAAGTTAGTTGAAATAAGTAAGTTAATCATTACTAAAAGCTATAAGAAGGGTGAAATCATCTTCTTTGAAGGCGATTTAGGAGAGTCATTATATTTAGTTAAATCTGGAAAAGTGAAACTGATCAAGATGGTTGAAAGTGGTGAAGAGCAGATTATCAATATAGTAAAGGCTGGGGATATCTTTGCTGAAGTAGTATTATTTGATGATGGAAATTATCCTGCTACTGCAATAACTATGGAGGCTACAGAGGTAGGGATAATTAATGGTAAGGATATCGAAAAGTTGATGTATAGGATTCCCGAGATTGCTCTAAAGATATTAAAAGTTATGAGTAAAAGATTAAGAAGAGCACAGCAACGGATAAGAAACTTAGGGCTAAAGGATACTACTAGCCGTACAGCAAGTGCTTTGGTCTATCTAGCTCAAGAGCATGGTATCGGTGATGAGACTAAAGTGGAGATAAACCTATCTTTGACCCAACAAGAGCTGGCTAGCTTAATTGGAACTTCAAGAGAGACAGTATCTCGAACCTTAAATAGATTTAAAGATGATGGTCTTGTCTCAGTCTCTAGGCAGAAAATAATTATTAGAGATTTGGCTGGGTTGAAGGAAACTATTTAGTCTTATGAGCTAGTAGAGATACTGGTATTATATAGAGATATTGCGACATTTTCTGAATTTACAATTGACAATATATAATTAAAAGAATTTAAAGGTTTTTAAGCCGAAAAAATTCCTATTTGAACGAAGCAAAAATTGAACAAAGATTTAGAGATTAATTAAATTTTAATTAAGAAGTTTAGATAATAGTAGTATTCATTACTTTGATTGCTGAGTGAGTGGGTTGGTTTTGTGCGAAAGGGAATTGTTCTATATTCCCTAGAGAGCCACGGAGAGTCTTGTTCTGTAGAGTCGTAGGTATATTTTCTTCTAGACCTTTTGCTTGTTTTTTAAAAAGTGAAAAGTGTCGCTTTATACCCATTAAATGGTAGAATATATATGAAATTTTAGTTAGCATAGCTATTATGATCTATTATATTTATCTAAAAGAAGCTGTATCTTAAGACTATTAGCTCTTTAAGATATAGTTTTTTTATAAGAAAGTTTATTATTGTCATACTTTCGTCAAGATTATTACCTATAATATAAAATGTAAGATAAAGAGACTATCTTTCAAAAGTTATTATTTTAGCCTATTGATTTGTCTATAATAGATAATAATCGATTTTAATAAGGGAGTTGATGATAATGAATTTAACCAATATATATTTTCAAGAGAGTGAACATAAGTTATTGAACTGGGAGGATGAGCAGAAATTAGGGCTGTTAATCTCTCAAGGTGATAAAGAGGCTAAAGAGAAATTAATTAGTTATAATCTCAGATTAGTAATAAGTATTGCTAAAAGATATACAGGTCAAGGCTTAGATTTATTGGATTTGATTCAGGAAGGAAATATTGGGCTGATTAAAGCAGTAGAGAAGTTTGATTATAGTAAAGGCTATAGGTTCAGTACTTATGCTACCTGGTGGATAGAGCAGAAGGTAAGACGTGCTATCAAACGCCATGGAAGAACTATTAGACTCTCCTTTCAGATTCAAAATGATATTAATAAATTAAAGAGGGCTCAAGATTATATGCGAACTATCTTACAACGGGAGGCTACTCCAGAGGAATTATCTGAAGAGTTAGACTTACCAATAGAGAAGGTCTATGACCTAATAGAGTTGAAGCAAGATATCTCTTCCTTAGATAATAAGATAGGTAAAGAGCAGGAGGATGATTTCTTTAATTTAATTCCTAGTGAATTTGATTTAGTAGATAAAGTGTTAAAAGAAGATTTAAAAGAAGTTATTAAGAATTTATTGAAATACTTAAGCAAGCGTGAAGAGTTAATCGTTAAGTTAAGATTTGGTTTAGAGGATGGTAGAGAGAGAACTTTTCAAGAGATAGCAAGAAAATTGAATCTCTCTAGAGAAAGGATTAGGCAGTTGCTCAATCAAGCCTTAGAGAAATTAAAATCTTTAAATTATAATAGAGGTGTAGATAATTATTTAGTGATGGTTAACTGATTATTTAGTTGATTAGTGGTCAAGATTTTAAATTTTATTAGAGATAATGTCTTATTTATTTAGAAATCTTGAATGATTATATTGAAAGGAATAGATAATTATAATATAATTAAATATGGATTAGTTAGGAATATAAAAAAGCAGACTTGCAAGTCTGCTTTTTTATATAGAGGTATAATTAATTCTAGTAATTTAACAATTATCTTGTATATAGTTAATAGAGATATTATAAAAAGTGAAAAATAACTCTTAATAACCATTCTAATCTGTGTTTATTTATAAAGATAAAAGGTATAGCTAGAATCAGTCAATCAATGTAATATTAGTATCATATTAATTAGTTTTGAGGGGGATTATATGGAGAAAATAAAACTGATTAAACTATTTAGTACCTTTATGAGAATTGGTGGATTTACCTTTGGTGGAGGATATGCAATGATACCACTTATTGAGAAAGAGCTGGTGGAGCAGAAAGGATTGTTAACAGAGGAAGAATTTATCGATATTATTGCAGTAGTTCAAGGGATACCAGGAGTAATAGCGGTTAATTCTTCCTTGTTTATCGGCTATAAGTTAAGAGGAGTATTAGGCGCATTGACCTCTGCTTTAGCAATTAGCTTACCCTCGATACTAATTATATTATCAATTGCCCAACTTTTGCTTAATTTACAAGGAAATCAATGGGTAGAGGCCTTGTTTAAGGGGGTCAGGTCTGCTGTTGTAGTCTTGATTTTTTGGGCAGGTTATAAGATGAGTAAGAAGGCTATTATTAATTATAGTAGTTTTCTTTATACACTAGGGATGATATTAGGGATTTTATTCTTTAAATTACATCCAATATTATTGATTGGATTAGCTGGAATAATTGGAATGATTACCTCAATCTATAAGACTAAGGAGTATAATGATGATATTGATTGAGCTATTTTTAACATTTTTTAAGATAGGATTATTTACCTTTGGTGGAGGATATGCGATGATACCTCTAATTCAGCAGGAAATGGTTACTCATGGGTGGTTGACTATAGATCAATTTGTCGATATTTTAGCTGTCTCTCAGATGACTCCTGGAGCTATTGCTATCAACAATGCTACCTTTGTTGGTTATAAGGTGGCTGGAATTGGGGGTACAGCTATGAGTACCTTTGGTTTGATTTCCCCTTCTTTGATAATTATCACTATTGTAGCTAAGTTATTAGATAAGTTCAGTGATCATCCTCTAGTAGAAGGGGCTTGGCAAGGGATAAGACCTGCAGTAGTGGGACTGATTATAGTAGCAGTTATCTCTATAGGTAAAGAGGTTATTACAGGAATTAATGGTATTATTATTGGAATAATAGCATTCTTTTTATTAGCTAAGGTAAGATTACATCCTATTGGGGTGATTGTGACTTCAGGTATACTGGGAATTATCTTTGCCTTATTTTAATAATTATTTAAATTTATTAAACAATGTCACAATTTCATCAAATTTATCTGATATGATAAAATTAAGGTGTTTTTGTTGATTAATTTATAAATTAACTTTCCAAATTAGAGATAGAAGGAGTATTAATATGAAAGTAAACTTTGTTTTACTATTATTAACAATATTATTAATCACTGGTTGTAATCAAAATATGTTGCAAAGTGGAGAACTGCTTTATAAGAACCCAGAAAAGTTGGAAGGAAGATGGCAACAGGGTGACTATCCAGAAGACGCTAAATTTATTCTAATTACAGAAGATAATCTGCTTAGCTTACAAGAAGAATTGAGAGGGATTAACGGTTTAAGTTTCAAAGATCAACTAGGGATATATGTTAGTTTAGGTGAGCAAGCAACTGGTGGTTATGGAATAAAGATTAAACAGGTTAGAAAACAGGATGATAAATTAGTTATTGTAGTAAAAGCTGTAGGTCCAGCTGCTACAGATATAGTTACACAGGTTATAACTCACCCTTATGATATTGTTAAGGTACCTTGGCCAGAAGTTAAAGATATTAAAGAGGTTATCTTTGTCTCAGTAGAAGGGAAGAAGTTGATAAAGAAAAGATTATAAATTTTGAGGAGATTAAAAAGAGCTAAGAACAAAGCTGTTATTAGCTCTTTTTTCTTTGCTGGTTAGTAAAATTTATTGATTATCTCAAGAAATATTAGTAATTTTGTATAAATACCCTTTTAGAAGAAGGTTTACTTTGATATAATAAAAATATACTAATTATAATTTTTTCAGAAAATTCGTTAGACGTCTAACTTGATGATGAGGGGGAAGTTATTAATGATTGAAAAGAAGATTAAAGAACTAGTAAAGAAAGCCACTGAGGCAAGGGAGAAAGCTTATGTTCCCTATTCTAACTTCAAAGTAGGAGCAGCTTTATTGACTAAAGATGGCGAAATCTATACTGGGTGTAATGTAGAGAATTCTTCTTATGGCTTGAGTAACTGTGCTGAAAGAACAGCAATCTTTAAAGCTATATCTGAAGGTAAGATGGAATTTGAAGCTATTGCTATTGTTGCTGATACCAAAAGACCTTGTCCTCCTTGTGGAGCCTGTCGCCAGGTAATTGTAGAATTTGGAAAGAATATTGATGTAATTATGAGTAACTTAAATGAAGATATAATCATTAAGAAGGCTGATAATTTATTATGGGGTTCTTTCTCTAATCAGGATTTAAGTTAAAATTCATTGTAAGAATATGGAATTTATTATAACCAGAGGAATATCCCTCTGGTTTTCTTGCTTTAAAAAAAGATGATGCAGTTTAAAATCAATATTATTTGAAAATGATTATTAAAATTATAATTATTTGTATTAATTTAAAATTGATTTAACAAATTTTAAGTATGGTACATATACATAAATTACTGATATAAAATAAAAATACTTAGTAATAATAGTTGAGTTTTGTTTTTAATTTAGATATATTGGTTTTATTAATCTTAAGGGGAGGAGTATCATGAATCCAGAAGAGCGATATCAAAGTAGTAAAAAGATAACATTAGTAACTTTGTTAGTTAATTTTTTATTATCGATCGCTAAGGTGCTGATAGGATTTATCTTCTTTAGTCAAGGGATTGTAGCTGATGGTATCCATTCCATCTCTGATGTAATCTCAACTCTAGCAGTCTGGATAGCAATTAGGATTTCTCGTGAACCTGCTGATGAAGAGCATCCTTATGGGCATGGAAAGATTGAAACAATTGCAGCTAAATTCATAGGTATCTTATTATTTTTAACAGGTTTAATTATTATTAAAGATAGCTTAATGACTATTATCAGAAATGATCTAAAGGAGCCAGGAATATTAAACCTTTGGATAGCTTTAATATCAATTATCGCTAAGGAGTGGATGTATAGATATACTTATCGAGAGGGGGAAAGGATAAATAATAAGGCTTTAATGGCAGATGCTCATCACCATCGATCTGATGCCTTATCGTCAATAGCTGCTTTAATCGGAGTAATAGGAGCTAAAGTTGGTTATTTAATGGCTGATCCAATAGCAGGTTTAGTAGTTGCTTTATTTATTCTCCATATGGGATATGAAATATTTATGGAGGCTGTTAATGATTTGATGGATAAGGTAGACCATAAGCTTCATCAGCAGATTAGTGAGCTGGTCTGTACTAGTGAGGAAATAATTGATATTAGAGACTTAAAAGTAAGAAACCATGGTCCAGATATCTTTATAGATCTAAGAATTGTTGTAGAAGATGATTTGACTGTTGTAGAAGGGCATAAAATTTCTAGAAGAGCAGAAAAGAGAGTAAAAGATGAGATAAAGAATATACAAGAGATTTTAATTCATATTGATCCAATCACTGTCCATGAAGAGTTAAAGAAGAAAGACAATCAAGATGTTTAGTTATTACTTAGTCATTTATGACCATATAAAAAAGTAATTATAATATAATTGAAGAATAATATAATAAAAATGGTTCAACAACGAACTTTGTGATTAAATAAAAATACCATAAATGATTAATAGTTCATAAAAGGATCGGAAGTTTTCACTTCAGATCCTTTTATTTGGTGTGCCTCATAAATTATAGAGATAGTAAGCTAAAATCTTATCTATGATTATATATGTATGTCAAATTAATGGTACTAGGATGTTTATCGCAAGATAAAATCTGAAATTGGATGACAGTAACAAAGTAATTAATAATAAGTAAATTTAAAATTATAAATTTGTTTTAGAATTGGATAATCTATATTGAAAGAGGACAGATGAAAGTTTCTTTTGATATCAGCTTTAAATCTATGATATAATAAAATTCATATTATAGAAATAGAGGTTCTTTTACTTAATATGGTCAATTTACAATTAATTTTAGAGGCTTAGGGAGGTGGTCAATGTGATTTTAGAAGTAAATACTCCTGCTTTTTTATTTTCTACTATTTCATTATTAATGTCTGCTTATGCTGGAAGATTTTCTAAAATTTCTAAAATAATAAGAAAGCTATCTGTAGATATACATAATAGTAATTTGGTAGAGAGGCACTATTTAAAAGAACAGATTTCACTTTTCTCTAAGAGGATTATATATATCAGACGTTTACAGCTTTCGGGAATCTCTTCTTTATTCTGTTCGTCATTATCTATGTTCTTCTTATTGTTTGAAAGGATTAACTTTGCAAATATATTCTTTGTACTTGCTATAATATTTTTTCTGCTATGCTTGTTAATCTGCTTGATTGAAATCTATTATTCAATCAGAGCTTTGGAGTTAAATTTAGAATTATGAGGTGATATATATGAAATTTACTTTGACAACACCTGCTCTTATCTTTTCTACTATCTCACTCTTACTTTTGGCATATACAAATAGATTTTCAATATTAGCTAGTTTAATCAGAGACCTCCATGATAAAGCAAAAGAAAAGGGAGAGAAGGACTATATTATTAAGTCCCAGCTTTCATCGTTAAAAAAGAGGGTTAGACTTATTAGAAATATGCAATTTCTAGCTATCTTATCTCTGTTTTTCTGTGTATTCTCTATGTTCTTATTATTTCTTAATCAGAATTTAGCTGGAGAAGTTGTTTTTGCAATAGGACTTGGATTACTTATGTTCTCTTTAATCCTTTCTGCTATTGAAATCAATATATCTGTCCATGCTTTAAATATTCAATTAAGTGAGAGTGTCAAAAATGAAGCCTTAATGGATAAAGAGCAGATAAAATTAAATAATTAGTATAAAAAACTTCTAGGATAGATCTATCCTAGAAGTTTTTTATAATTTGCTAAATGTATAAGAGTAAATAAGCTTTTTAATTGAATTCTAACCTTATTTTAAGAGGAGTCTAATCTTCATTATTTAAAATATAATTATAATATAAGTTAGAGGAGTACTTAAAGTTGAAGTTATCCAAACAGATTAAGGGATTAATACTTTTGTTAATAATGGTTTTTGTGATTTCTATTTCGGTATTTGCTGATAGTACAGAAAGAATAGATAAATTTGAAGCTGTAAAGATTGCAAAGTTAGAGTTAGATAATACAGAAATTAATTATCAAAGAAGTCAAGCAGAGAATCTAGTTAATCAATATGATAAAAAGTAAAGCTATAATCTGACCAGATTATAGCTTTACTTTTTAGTGAAATAATTAATAAAAGATATAATTATAAATTACTTAGTCACTTATGAATATATAAAATTTAAAAAATATCTCGCAGGATTTAACAATCCTATATCTAATACTATTAATAATAAATCCATTATAATAAAAATTTAATAGTAAATCATCCAATAGATTTAACTACATTTATTTTATTAGATAAGTAAAGGGAGAGGATTGAATTGAATAAGTTTATAATTATATACTCCATAGGAATTATCTTCAACCTAATATTTTTTATACTATATTTTTTAAAGCATCGCAATAGTATAGATGTTAATGTTAGAGGTTCAATATTATTTATACTCTTTAGCTGGTTTATATATCCAATATTATGGGTTAATTCTAGAGATTATTAAGTAATCAATTAATTTTTTAAAATATAAAATAAAGGTTATTCTTAATAATAACAAAACAAGAGATATAATAAGGAAATCACTTATTATATCTCTTGTTTTTATCAAAAAAATATCTCTAATTATACTACATTGTCTTTAAGCATAGATTCTACATAACGTTTACCTTTACTGGTTAAACAGACAATATTTTTATCGCTATTATATTCATGAAGATCAATTTGAACCAAACCATGCTCTAAAGCTTTTTCCAGAGTCCGAAGAAGATCAATTTTATTAAAACCTTTTTCTTTCATCCTATATATATAGTTTGGTTGATAAGAGAAATAAAGGCACTTTAGAATCTTTGATTCATTAATAGATGAAAATGTTGAAGTAAAACTATTCATTTAAAAATCCTCCTTTAATCAAATTTAATATTATGTTTATATGTTTATTAGTTACTAATTACTTTTAGAACAGAAAATAATAATTATTAAAAAATACAACATTATAATTATTTAACTTATATTAAAAATTGTAGAAAAATTGATTTTTACAGAGGTATTTTCAATATCTTTTATAATAAAATTAAGTATTAAATCAATTAAGAGCAGAGATAATAAGAATAAAAGGGAGTGATAACAACGAGTCCAGAATATACTATAGAATTATCTAATAGAGATTATAATCTATTGGAATCAATGGCTTATGAGAATAATATGGAGATAGGTGATCTTATCTCAGAGATGATAAATGAGAAGACTGAATTAATGGCTCTAGATGTAAATTTAAATAAAGCTCCTGATTCTTTTCAATTATTAGCTGATGATGTATATTTAACCGAATCAGATGAGTTTAAAGATGAATTTAATGAATTATAAGGGGATTTATCCCCTTATATACTGCAACATTATACTCTGATTACTATCACCAGATAGAATAAATTATCTAAATTGATCTTGAATCTCAATTAAATTTATGTTATAATTCTCAACGAATATAAAAGAATAAAAAGACCTCATTTCTGACAATTGGAATGGGGTAGAGGTGCAAAAGTCAAGAGTACTTTTAAGGAGAGTAGGAAAACTTGAAGAATTAAAAGGAAAGGGGCAATTGCCGAAGTGGTAAGTCTATTCCAAACTTACTGCTGGGTCTGTATTGAATAGGTACAGAACTGCCACTATCAGTGGAGCGCTATCTCACTCATTTTACTAGAAATGATTACTTACGTTTGTAATCCTAGATGAGTAAGGCATCTAGGATTTTTTAATTGCTAAATGATTAAAGAGAATAAGCAAGAAAATATTTAAGGAGGAATTTTAATGGAAACATATGGATGGTTATCATTAATACCACCAGCTTTAGCTATTATCTTAGCTTGGTGGAGTAGAGAGGTTTTAGTATCATTATTTATAGGAACCTTTGTTGGAGCAACTATTATAGCTGATTTCAATCCTCTAGTAGGATTTATGAGAACCCTTGACAAGTATATGATTGAGAATTTAACAGATTCATGGTATATATCAATCTTATTGTTCTTAATAATATTGTCAGGGATGGTTGGAATTATTACAAGATCAGGTGCTACTAATGCAGTTGCTGAATTTGTTGCTAAGAAGGCTAAGACTACACGTAGAGCACAGCTGGCAACCTGGTTGATGGGGATTTTAATCTTTTTTGATGATTATGCCAACTCTTTGATTGTAGGAACAACTATGAGATCAATTACTGATAAGATGAAGATATCTAGAGAGAAGTTAGCCTATATAGTTGATTGTACTGCAGCTCCAGTAACTAGTATGGCTATCATTTCAACCTGGGTAGGTCATGAATTAGGTTTGATTAGAGCAGCCTTTGATAGTCTAGGAATAGAAGCAAATGCATACTCTACATTTATGCAGACTATTCCTTATCGTTTTTATAGTATCTTAGCTTTAGCGATGGTCTTATTTATCGCCTTAACAGGTAAGGACTTTGGTCCTATGTATGATGCTGAAAGAAGAGCAAGAAAGGAAGGGAAGGTATTAGCAGATGGAGCTACTCCATTAGCCTCTGATGAATTGACCAATATGGAAGTCAATCCAAAGAGTAAAATGAAATGGTATGATGCTTTTATACCAATGATAGCTGTAGTAGTAGTTACTGTAATAGGTCTATGGTATAATGGTACTAGTGGTTGGACAAAAACAATGCTATTACATGAAGCTTTTGGTAATGCTGATGCCAGTGTAGTGTTATTATGGTCATCATTTGCTGGAACATTAGTAGCTATTTTATTGGCATTATTCAAAGGTGGACTTTCTTTGGAAGAAAGTATGGAAGGATGGCTTAATGGGGCCAAAGCTCTAGCAGGGGCTTGTGGAATCTTAATCTTAGCTTGGGCTTTAGGTCTAGTTACAAAAGAATTAGGTACGGCTAATTTCTTAGTTAATATCAGTAAAGGTACTATCCCTGCCTTTATGGTGCCTACAATGATATTTGTTATTTCAGGAATTATTGCTTTTGCAACTGGTACATCATGGGGAACAAGTTCAATTATCATGCCTTTAGCTGTAGCAATGGCATATCAACTGGGATCTCCTATGATGGCAACAATTGGTGCAGTATTGACAGGTGCAGTATTAGGGGATCATTGTAGTCCGATCTCTGATACTACTATTATGTCTTCAACAGCTTCAGCAGCAGATCATATAGATCATGTTAAAACTCAATTACCATATGCTATTGTAGTTGGTTTAGTAGCTATTATATTTGGATTCTTACCAGCAGGATTTAATATACCTAGTTGGACTGTATTCCCATTATTATTGCTAGGTATGTTAGCATTATATCTAATTGTAAATTACTATGGTAAATCAGTAGAAGAAAATTAAATAATTACAATATAAGAAGAGAGGTGTCTAATTAGACACCTCTCTTCTTATATTGTCTTGCGCAAGGGCAAACTCTTCGGATTAAAGCCTACTCATTTAGCAATCAGAATACTAACTATTATTATTGATTAAATTCTTTAATTAAAAATGGAAAGAGCAAAAGAGAATATCTAAAATAAAGAAACATAATATTATAAAAAGAAGTAAGTAATATAAAGAGAAAGGAGAATATCATGAGAGTAAAGCAGAATTTAACCTTAGTTGCCCTAATATTAATTTTATTATCAGCTATCTTTGGTATCAATACTTTAAATATTATATCAATCCCAACAAGCCAAGAAGGTGAATCAATTGGGAGGGAGATAAAGGTAAGCAGCAGCCAAAATCAACAGAATGATAATATAATAAATATAGAGATTGTTTGGGATGCTTCAGATAGTATGTGGGGAGATATAGAAGAAGTTAATAAGATAAACCATTCTAAAAAGATTATCAGAAGAATAATTAAAGATATCCCAAAGAACATAAATTTAGGATTAAGGGTATTTGGTAATGAAGGTTCTAGTGATGAAGAGAGTTTGTTAATAGTTCCTTTATCACAGGACAATAAAGAGAATACCCTAAAAGCAATCAATCAGATTAAACCCTCAGGAAAATCTCCAATTGGAATCAACATCTCATTAGCAGGTAAGGATTTAGTTAACCTTCCAGGAGAAAAACATATATTATTAGTAACTGATGGCAGAGATACTGGTAACATTATGCCTAATAAAATAGTAAGTGAATTGAGAGAGAAAGGAATTAAGACTCATATCGTACAAGTAGGTGAAATTACTAAGGTTAGCCAATTGCAATTAAAGGAGCTTTCTCGTCTAGGTGGTGGTAAATACTTTACTTATTTTGAAGAAGAAGAGGTAATACCAACTATGAACCTTCAATACTAAAGCTATTAAAATTTAGGTTAAATTCACACTTTATTAATATTAAATTTATATTCTTAAAATCAGTTTATTTACAATAATATTTATAAAAAGTAATTATTTTCTTGACAAAATAATGAAAGAATCATATAATGTGGTTGATATAAATAAAGTTAAGTTATATTTATATTCATGTTTGTTTCTTCCCCAATCCCCCTTCTAGTTAAACTAGAAGGGGGATTGTTTTGTGAAATAAAAATAAGTTACTAGTAATAATATACAAACTAAATCTTTATGAAGGAAAAAACAATTAGTTATAGAATAAAAGAAATAAAGATAATTTAAAAAGGAGAGAAGAAAATGCGGATACCAATCTTTATACAGAATACTATATCTCTTTTATTAGAAAACAAGATAATAACTGGGGGAATAATAATTGTTAGTTTATTTGTAATAAAAATAATAATAAAGACTATTAATTATAAAAAAAGCTACAGTTATATCGAAAAATTACTTAAAGAAGATATACTTAAGGGGTTAGAGAGGTTAAATCAGCTAGAAGATATAGAAATTAAGAAGAGACTCTTATTAGAAGGAGAGTTGTCTTTAGGAAAGAGCCTATATGAGGAAGTAAAAGCAGAGCTTATCAATAACGGAATAACAACTGAACTCTTTAATCAATTGGTTATTGGAGAAGAAGATAATAGAAGTGAAGCCTGTAAAATTTTAATCCAGCTTAATACTCCACAAGCTATCGACTATGCTATAACAGCTTTGTATGATGAGAGTAATAAAGTTAAGCAAACGGCTATAGAAACTTTAACAGAACATGTAAATCCTAAAATCATTGAAACCTTTATAAATTATCTGTCATACTGTAATAATGAGTTATCTCTATCTATGTTGACTAAGGCCTTTGAAAAGATTGGAAATTTAGCATTTGAACAACTAGTTAATGTTGCTTTTACCAAGAAGGAAGTATATAGATCTTGGGCAATTAAGTTATTAAGTAATATGGATTATGGGGACAGAGAAGATAAGGAAGTAATCAATATCTTTATAAATTTATTAAAAGATAAATCAGATATGATTAAAGTTCAATCTATTAAAGCAATATCTAGATTTAGAGATAATCAAGAGGTCTTTGAGAACTTAATTGAGAAATTAGAGGATAATAACTGTGAAGTAAGAAGCCAAGCTGCTAAGAGTCTTGGTGAATATGGCATGGAAGATGCCGTTCCTTATCTATTTAGTCTAATTACAGATAGTAGTGGAATGGCAAGGATTAATGCGTATCATTCTTTAATTAAATTAGGAGATAAAGGCTTTAAATACCTTCTCAAAGCTACTAGGATAAAAGAGACTAAAGAAGAAGCATTGCAGGTATTAAAAGAATTAGATATGGAGAAAGTAATAGATAATATCAATAGGATTTATGAGCTGGACAAGGATATAGACGATGAATTAACAGAGGAGTTAGAGTTAAGTAGTTATCTTGAAGAAGATAAAGAAGAACAAAGAAGATTCCAAATAATAGGATAAATCATTAAAAAGTCAAGTGTGAGAGTGAGTTATATAATTATTGCTCACACTTACACTTTTTTATTAATACTTAGTTAATGTAAATATTTATTCTAAAATCATAATTAAAGTAGATATTATGATATACTAGTATATCATAAACTAAAATTAGAGTTGTAAATTAATAATACTTATAAACTTAAATTATAAAATAGATAATAAGGGGTTGTGATGTATGAAATTATTTTCTAGAAGTTTAATTATTTCCCTGTTATTTTTAATAATTTTGGGAATCAATTTCTTAGGTGTAGGAGTAAATTTTTATACTGATGTACTCTGGTTTAAAAATTTGAACTTTATAGATAGTTTTTGGACTATCTTTCAAGCAAAGGTTGTTGTTAGATTAGGAGTTTGGCTTTTATTCTCCTTATTTATTTATTTCAATTTATTATTTACTAAAAAATTATTAATAAAGTTAATTGAGAATTTAAAGAGAAGTGATAAACCTGATGACCATGTAATAGAGCTAAATCCTAAAAAGGAAATAAAGTTCTTAGGATTTCTTAGCTCAAAGAGGATAAATTTAATCTATTTATTAATCAGCATTGTAGTAGGATTCTTCTTTAGTAGTATTGGTGCTAATAGTTGGAAGATGGTACTGGAATTTTTAAATGCTAGTAGTTTCGGTAGTACAGATCCTATATTCAATAAAGATATATCCTTTTATATCTTTAAATTTCCTTTCTATCAATTTATTTACCAGCTGTTATCTACCTTAGTAATTATTACAGGACTAATAGTAGGAAGTTTTTATTTACTAAATAATCGTAATAGTGGATTTTTTAATCGAATTAATAATCAAGGAAAATATCATTTATCAATTTTAATCAGTCTATTCTTCCTTTTAAAAGCATGGGGTTATCGCTTAGATATGTTCCAACTACTTTACTCTAGTAGAGGGGTTGCTTTTGGAGCTAGTTATACTGATATTCATGCTCAATTATTTGGTTTAAAAGCATTATCTTTAATCACAATAGTATTGGCTATCTTTATCTTTATAAATATCTTCATTAAAAAGACCAAGTTAATAATCGGAGGGATTGTTACCTTATTTATAGCCTCCTTATTATTGAATACTATCTATCCTGGTATTGTGCAACAGTATCAAGTTGAGCCAAATGAGATTGCTAAGGAAGCACCTTATATTGAACATAATATCAAATTCACTCGAGAGGCTTATAACCTTGATGAAATTGAGAAGAGGGATTTTGATATTAAAGATGACTTAACTTATGACGATATTATCGATAATGAGGTTACTATAAGTAACATTAGATTATGGGATAACCGCCCATTAAAGACTACCTATGGTCAAATTCAAGGAATTAGATCTTATTACTCTTTTAATGATATCGATATAGATAGATATCAAATCAATGATAAGACCCAACAGGTAATGTTAGGGGCTAGAGAGCTTAATCAAAAATTATTATCTAATAGAGCTAAAACTTGGGTAAATAAACGATTAAATTATACCCATGGCTTTGGTCTAGCAATGAGTCCAGTAAATAGGGTAAGTCCTGGTGGATTGCCAGAATTTCTGATTAAGGATATTCCACCTGAAAGTAAAGAGTTTGAAATAAAACAACCAAGAATCTATTATGGGGAACTAACTGATGAATATGTAATCGTTAATACTAGTGCTAAAGAGTTTGATTACCCAGAAGGAGATAAAAATAATTATATTAGGTATAATGGCGATGGAGGAGTTAAGTTAAGTTCACCAATTAGACGGTTAGCCTTTGCCGCTAAATATGCTACCTTAAAGCTATTATTAAATGATAATATTAGCTCAGAAAGTAGATTGATGTTTAATCGTAATATCAAAACTAGAGTAGCTAAGATTGCACCTTTTTTAAAGTATGATAATGATCCATACTTAGTAATAAATAATTCTGGAGAATTATACTGGATCCATGATGCTTATACTACAAGTAATAGATATCCATATTCAGAACCACAGAACTGGGGAAATTATATCCGTAATTCTGTTAAGGTAATAACCAATGCTTACACAGGAAAGGTTAAATTTTATGTAGTAGATAATAGTGATCCTATTATTAGGACCTATCAAAAGATATTCCCTAAATTATTCAGTAAATTTGAGGAGATGCCAGCAGATCTTAAAGCCCATATCCGTTATCCTGAAGACTTGTTCAAGATTCAAGCTGATCTATATAGTATTTATCATATGGAAGATCCGACAGTTTTTTATAATAAAGAGGATTTGTGGAATACATCCCAAGAAAATTATGCGGGAACTGCTATTGAGATGGAGCCTTATTATACATTGATAAAGCTTCCTGATGAAGAAGAAGAAAGCTTCTTATTGATGTTACCTTTTACTCCTATAAAGAAGAATAATATGATTTCTTGGTTAGCAGCTAAGTCTGATCATGATGATTATGGTAAGCTAGTTCTTTATAAATTCCCTAAAAGAGAGTTGGTTTATGGTCCAATGCAGATTGAAGCAAGAATAGATCAAAACTCAGAGATATCTAAACAATTGAGTCTTTGGAATCAAAGAGGATCTAGAGTAATTAGAGGTAATTTATTAACTATTCCTATTAAGAACTCTATTCTTTATGTAGAGCCAATTTACTTGCAGGCAGAACAGAGCCAATTACCAGAACTAAAGAAGGTAATTGTATCTTATGGTGAAAATGTAATTATGGAGGATAATCTAAAGTTAGCCTTACAGAGGTTATTTAGAGTTAATGAAGAAAACAGAGTAGAGGATAAAAAAGAAGAGGCTACACCAATAGTTGATGATGAAAATCTTAGTGTTAAAGGATTGGTCAATGAGATATCTGAGTTATATAATAGCTCTAAGGAAGCATTAAAAGCAGGTAATTGGACAGAGTATGGAAAATTAATTGAAGAATTAGAGGATAAATTAAACCTTTTACAAGATAAAACAGAAAAATAATTAAAGGGGCATTAATGCCCCTTTAATTATTTTTCTAAACTACTGTTAGATTTAAGTAAAATCAAAATTAAATAAAGGGATTAAAGTGAAATTCATAGAATTATTTTATAAGAAATTAATTAATTTCTTATATTAAGGTTAGATTTTGAGATATAAGACAAAAACTAGGTTTAAGTTCAAACTATATAAATTAAATTTAGAATATATTTTTCATAAAGATACTTAAGAAGTAAAACCTATCATAAATAATTATTATGATAGAGATTAATTCAATAAGTTGTAAGGAGGAATTTATGAACGAGAAGATTAAGATTATACAGCAGACCTTAGAAGTTAATCAAGAAGAGGCGGAAACAGCTCTAAAGTTAGCTGAAAATGATTTAGAAAGAGCATTATATATGGGGGATTATGTAGCTAGGGATTATATTTTACTTCAAATTAAATTCAGCTCAGGGGCTAGTAGCCATAATAAGAATTATGGCTTAATCGGAGTTGTTTGGAATGGCAAAGAAGGGGAGTTTATCAATAATGATGTGGCTCTTAATGATAAAGATTTAATTTCTAATATAGAATTAAAGGTAGATCCCCAGGTCTTTATTAAAGCCTTACAAAAGATAAAGGATCAAGAGAATTTTAGTTTGGAGTACCAAATTAAGAAGGGTTTAGAAGAGATATTTAATCCAACAGTTATCTTTAAGATATTCAAACTAACTAAAGAAGATAATATAGAAGAGCTAAATATTTTTATTAAAGAAAAGTTGATGAATATCCTTGAAGGGACTATAGATTTGGAGTTACATATTGAATTGATGACAAAAGCAAAATTAAGAAGTCTCTTTCCTGAGTTTTTTCAAGAGGTGACCTTAGAGGAAGTGGAAGAGGACAACTCTAAGAAAGAAGAAAAATTAACAAAAGGTGACCTTAATATTAATTTAAGTTGTGTACCAATTATCTCAGCTACTAAAGGTAGGAAAATAAGTGAGCTAAATATTGGTGATAAACTTAAAGTTAAGATCACTGATCAAAAAGAGATTGGTCAATATCTGAATAAATTACTCAAAAATTCATCAGGTACAGCTATAGGGGTTATAACCAAAATGGCCTTCAATGAGAAGCTAAAGCGTTATTCTGTTGTGGTACAATTTGGTCCTAATATCTATGGTAATTTAATTGTAGAGCCTGAAGTAAAGATAGCCACTACAGACTACAAAACTACCAGCATAAAAGAGAATGATAGAATGAAGATTAATAAAAACAATATGATTATCTCTTCAATAATAATCATTATAATTATTCTAGCAGTTATTCTCTACAATATATATTATCTTTAATTAGGATATAATATTTTCAGAAGAACAATTTATTTCAAAAGATGAATTTTAAAAATTCTATATTATTATCACTGGATATTAAACTAATTATTGAACAACCTAGTATAAGAAAATATAGAATTCTAACTATTCTAAATAAGCTTATCTAGTAAAAGGGTGGAGGCCATGGATCAAAAAATTGGAATAATACAACAGACTGCAGAAATAAATCAGGATGAGGCTAAGCAGGCTCTAAAGTTAGCTGAAGGCGATTTAGATAAGGCATTACAGATGGTTGATTATGTTAGCCAAAGCTATATGATTATTCATGGTAGAGCTAGCTATGGTTCTTATAATAAGACCTATCTCTTATTCAGTATTGTAACTAATGGGAAGGATGGAGAGATATTAAAATCTGATTTAGTAACAACCTCTGAAGATGATTTAGAGAATATCAATGTTGATATAGATCATAAGGTCTTTATTAAAACTTTAAATGATATTGGTATTAAAAGTAAAAAGAGTATTAATTCTAAAGAATCTCAATTAAAGTTTGAGAGGTTATTTACAGCTGCTGATATATTTGAATTATTTACTCTACTAAAAGCTGATGATCTTTCTAAGTTTAAAACAATCTTTAAAGAGAAGTTGGAGAATTTTCTTAAAGAAGAGCTAAATCTAGAAATATTTGCTAAAACTCTAACTAAGGTTAAGTTAAGAACTTATTATCCTCAGCTCTTTTCTGAAGAGAGTAATATTCAGAATAATAATTCTATTAAGCAAAACGCAGAACAGAAAGACTTAGGTTTAGATATTAATTTGACTTGTCAGCCTGTAATCTCTCCTAGTAGTGGAAGGAGAATTGAAGAGTTACTTGATGGTGATGAGATTTTAGTTAAAATTAGTGATAGTAGCGAGATGGGCAGATATTTAGCCAGTTTATTAAAGGATTCAACAGGGATGATTAAAGGGACAATTGAAGATAGAGAATTTAATCAAGGCACAGAAAGATACTGGGTTCTGATCAAATTTGGTCCCAATATCTATGGGAATTTATCGGTCAGTCCTCAAATTAAGATATCAATTCCAAAAAAAGAAGAGAAGAGTATGGAGAATAAAGAAGGAACACTTATAGATCAAGGAACCTTTATGCTCTTCTTTTTTATAGGATTATTTATAATCATAATTATCTTTATTTTAATAATCTTTTAATTCCTAATCTCTTCTATGATATAAACAGCCACATATCTATCTATAATATCAGTTAAGATAATAATGGAATTATCTGTATCATTAACAAATTTAAAGTCTTTTTCTTTTGGAACTACAGTGGCATCTCTACCTTCCTTTACATAAGAGAGATCTTTACTGTGGCGATGCCTTTCTGTAATCTTAAGATTTGCTTCTAAAATAGCATTATAAAGGGTCGTAGAAACTTGACAAATACCTCCACCAATCTTAGGGATGAATTTACCAGAATCGATAATAGGTGCTGCTTTATAACCTTTTTCTTTAGTGGGTAAACCAATAACCTTATTAAAGGAGAACTCTTCTCCTCTTTTAAGCTGGTAATAATTCACACCTTCGAGGGCTATTTTTATATTGTTCCTGCGATTTGGTGCATTATTTACAAGGTAAGTGGTATAATGACCTAATATTCTACCTTTGATATTTGACTTATTTCTAGTTTTTAAATAGAAGATACTCCTATTATCAAGTACCTCTTTATTAATAGTAGGAGCTATAGTAGTATAAGAACAGCTTATATTATCTTCGGCTTTAGCAGATAGGACATCTTGAAGGGTTTTCTTAATATCGATTGATCTACCTACTTTGCTATTAAATATTTCATTTTCAAAGATAAAAGCATTTTGAGGTTCGATTCTTTTCTCTCTAGACCACTTGTGTAAAAGATGATTAATCTGCATAACATTTAGTCCCCCTACGCTTAATCCTTCCAATAATACTCTAGGTCTTACCATCTTGATAAAGGATGAATTATCTGAATGTCTATCTATCTCTTTTCTAATCTTTTCTTTAGGTTTAGAGAAATTGTCTTTATCTGGCTTTGAGATGATAAAGCTAAGAATCAAAGTAGTTAGTACTATCACTATTACAATTGAATCTGGTTTTTTGTTATGATTCATTTTTATCCCCTATCCTTTGATATATTTTTATAATTTGATAAAACTATTATAAATATGTATTTGATTTAATTCCACAATTAGCAGATGATTCTATGATTTAAAAAAAATAAAAGTTGGTGAAATTATAATACATAATGAGATATAATTAATCTTATCAATCTTTATATAGTCAATATCTTAATAATCACCCTCATTACTACATATAGTTATAGTAGCTTCAAAAGATTTTAAATCATAGAGCAGTTTAAAAGTTTATAAAAAGGGGGGATAAAGTGTTCTCAAATCCCTTGGTAGATTTAAATGGATTTTTATTAGATGAATTGATTAAAGACTTGGCTATAATAGGAATTAGTAATTTTAAAAATTGGGAGATTGATCATGTTACAGATAATTCCAAAAATATCAAAAGAAACTCTTTATTTATAGCTATTAAAGGATTTAATGTAGATGGACATCAGTATATTAGTGAAGCTATAAGTCGAGGGGCGGTTACAATTATTGGTGAAAATAAGATTGAAGCAGATCAAGATTTTACCTATATTAGAGTTAAGAATAGTCGTAAGGCTTTAGCAGAACTTGTCAATAAAATATATAACAATCTTAGTGAAAAGATAAGGTTAATCGGGGTTACTGGTACAGCTGGAAAGACGACCACAAGCTCTATGATAGACCATATTATAACTAAGATAGTCGGTAAAAGTGGATTGATTGGGACACTATATAATAAGATTGGAACAGAGTACTTTCAAGATCCTAATAAATTTACTACACCAGATATTATAACCTTAAATAAATTTTTTGCTAAGATGATAGAATCTAAGGTTGATTATTTAACTATGGAGGTATCTTCACATGGTCTAAAATTGGATAGGGTTTGGGGTTTGGATTATGATGTAGGTATCTTTACTAATTTATCTTATGATCATATGGAATTTCATAAGACTTTAGAGGACTATTATCGAAGTAAAGAGAGGCTATTTAAATATTTAGAAGAAGATAAAGCTGCTGTTTTCAATCTAGATGATAAATATGCTAATAAGCTGATAGAGATTACAAAAGCAAATGTATATACCTATGGCATATACAATAAAAATGCAGATATTACAGCTAAAGATATTAAGTTGGGTAAAGAAGGTCTAGAATTTACAGTTAGTATTAATCATGACATCATTAGTAATCTTGGAAAGATAGTCCATCCTATTACTGCAAGATTAAAGATACCATTATTGGGTTATCATAACATATATAATACCTTGGCTGCTTTTACTACAGCATTAATCTTAGGTTTTCCTTTATTTAAAATTAAAACTGCTATAGAGTCCTTTAGAGGAATTAAAAGAAGGATGGAAGTAATTTATAACCAAGAGTTTACTATTATCGATGATTTCGCTCACAATCCAGCAAGTCTAACAGCTAATTTTCAAACACTTAAAAGCTTTAAATATAATAAGGTAATTATGGTTCACTTTTTAAAAGGAAAAAGAGGTATTCCAGCCAATCGCTTAAATGCTCAACTTATGAGTAATTGGGCTAAAGAATTGAAGTTAGCAAAGATCATTACTACTAGAGCAGAAGAAGAGGTTATCTCTAAGAATAAGGTATTATTAGAGGAAGAGGAAGCTTTTACTGAGATTATTAAAGCTAATGGTATCGATATTGAAAATACTGCTCGTTTAAGAGAAGCTATTGAATTGGCTTTATCTGAAATTAAGAAAAATGACCTTTTATTAATAGTTGGAGGTCCAGGTTTAGATAGAGCAGCAGAGGTAATTAAGGAGTACCTTTAATCTGTAACGGGTGTTAGTGTGGATTTTTGTTTTAAGGTTTTACCATACTAACACTTATGATTTATAATATAATTTAGACAAGCAGTTAGCAATTTTATTTGGTGAATATAATGCGTAGCTAGTGATAAGTAAAGATAAAATCAAATTAAGGGTAATATTTTAGTTCACCATAAATAAAAAAGATATAAGATTGATAAAATAATAAGGAATTATCGAATAAAATTCAGCCATGTTATTGACATTTGGCTTTCTTTACGAAATAATAATTAAGGATAATTTTAACTATATAATTAAATTTAACTTAATCTAATAGAGGTTATTTAAAAGTTAATTTTAGAGGAGGGAAGCAATATGGAAGGAAAGAGGTTTATAGAAGAGTTATCTAATTCAGTGGGTGTATCTGGGTATGAGAAGAAAATATCCAAACAGGTAGCCCAAGAATTTGAGAAATATACTGATGAGATTGAATATGATGCCTTGGGTAATCTAATCTCTTGTAAGAAAGGTAAGGGTAACTTTTCTCAATTGAAGATCATGCTGGCAGCTCATATGGATGAGATTGGGTTGATGGTGACTAAGATAGAAGAGAGTGGCTTCTTACGTTTTACCCCTGTAGGTGGTGTTGATCAAAGAACCTTAGTGGGGCAAGAGGTAATGGTTCATGGTAAAGAGAGTTTACAAGGAGTTATTGGAGCTAAACCACCTCATATTCAAAGTACTGAAGAGGTCACAAAAGCCTATAAGATGGAGGATATGTACATAGATTTAGGTTTGAGTGAAGCAGAAGTAAAATGTCAAGTTAGAGTAGGTGATGTTATCTCTATTAAGAGAGATTTTTGTCAATTAAAGAATGATCGAATAACAGGTAAGGCCCTTGATGATAGAGCAGGAGTATTGATGATATTAGAGACATTAAAGAATCTAAGCAAGCTAAAGCATCAGATAGATGTTTATGGAGTAGCTACTGTTCAAGAAGAGGTTGGGGTTAGAGGAGCTATTACTAGTACTTATGGTATTGTTCCTGATATAGGGATAGCTATAGATGTTTGCCATGCTACTATGCCTGGTGTGAGTAAAGAGGATGCTGCTGAGTTGGGTAAAGGTCCTGCTATTGGATTTGGTCCCCATGTCCATCCTAAGATATTTAAAAAGCTAACAGAAATAGCTAAAGAACTGGATATACCTTATCAAGTAGAACCATCAAATCGCCCAAGGGGAACTGATGCTTATGCTATCCAAGTTACTCGTGCCGGAATCCCAACAGCATTACTCTCTATTCCCTTAAGATATATGCATACTTCTGTAGAGACTGCTAGTTTAGATGATATTAAGCGGGGAGCTAGACTATTAGCCCATTTTATTGTAGAAATAAATGCTGAGTTTGTGGAGGGGTTAAGATGCTTTTAAAGAGATTAAGTGAAGCGATAGGTGTCTCAAGTAAAGAGGATGAAGTCAGAAATATAATTAAAGAAGAGTTAGTAAACTATGTTGATGAATTAAGAACAGATGCTTTAGGTAATTTAATTGCTTATAAAAAAGGGAAGAAATTAAGCCCTAGATTGATGATTGCAGCCCATATGGATGAGATTGGACTGATGATTACTGATGTTACCGAGGATGGACTGTTGAGCTTTAAACCTGTTGGTGGTATAGATAAGAGGATCTTGGTATCGAAACGAGTATTGGTAGGAGAGGATAAGATTCCTGGAGTAATCGGTGCCAAAGCAATTCATCTACAGAAGCCTGATGAGAGGAAGAAACCTTTAGATTATAAGCAATTATATATAGATATAGGTACTAAAGATAAGAAAGAAAGTGAGAATTTAGTAGAATTGGGGACTATGGCAAGCTTTGATAGTAAATATGAACAGTTAGGTAAAGATACTGTTAAGGGTAAGGCCTTTGATGATAGAGTAGGTTGTGCAGCTTTAGTAGAGTTGATGAAGAAAGACTACGAATTCCCAATCTATGGTGTCTTTACTGTACAAGAGGAGGTTGGTGCACGAGGTGCTACTGTTGCAGCCTATGATATAGAGCCAGATTTAGCCTTGGTTCTTGAAGGTACTACAGCAGCCGATATCCCAGATATCAAAGAGGCAGGTTATGTGACTAAATTAGGAGATGGACCTGCACTGACCTTTAGAGATGGTGCTATGATTACCTATAAACCTTTGTTGAATAGATTAATTAAGGTGGCAGAAGATAATCAGATTAAGTATCAGCTTAGAAAATTTACCAAAGCAGGAACTGATGGTGGAAAGATTCATTTGACTCAAGAAGGGATTCCAACAGCAGTTATCTCTGTACCATGCCGTTATATCCATTCACCAGCAGCTATTATAAATTTAAAGGATTATCAAGCTATGGTAGATTTAGCAGATAAATTCTGCCAAGATATTGAAAAAGGGGGTTTTTCTAATGAAAGAGTTGATTAGAGAGTTAGTAGAAACTTATGGCCCATCGGGGCATGAAGATATAGTTAGAGAGGTTATTAAAGGTAAAATTGAGGATAAGGTTGATAAAATAAGAACTGATAGTTTAGGGAACTTAATTGCATTAAAGAAAGGTAAAGATTCTAGTAAGAAGGTAATGCTAGCAGCCCATATGGATGAGATTGGCTTAATTGCTACCCATATTGATGATAATGGGTTTGTCCGTTTTTCTAATGTAGGTGGAATCTCTCCACATATGTTATTAGGAACCAGAGTCTTATTCAATGGTGAGACTGTTGGGGTTATCGATAAGGAAGGGAAGTTAGATGATATTAGCAAGTTAAAGCATGAGAAGCTTTATGCTGATATTGGCGCTACTAGTAAAGAGGAGGCAGAAGCGAAGGTTAAGGTTGGTGATACAGCGAGTTATTATCGTCAGATGGATGATTTAGGTGATAGAATAGTCTCAAAGGCAATAGATGATAGAATTGGGTGTGTAGTATTACTTGAGACTCTTAATCGTTTAAAGAATAAACCTACCTATGATACTTATTTTGTCTTTACTGTACAAGAGGAGGTAGGACTAAGGGGAGCTCAGACTTCATCCTTTGGGGTTAACCCTGATTTGGGAATTGCTGTAGATGTTACCTTAACAGGTGATATGCCAGAAGCACAAAGAATGGAGGTTGGTCTAGGGAAAGGACCTGCTATTAAAATCAAGGACAACTCAGTATTGGTTCATCCACAGGTTAAGAATTTGATGATCGATATAGCTGAAGAGAATAATATCCCTTATCAATTAGAGGTTTTAGTAGCCGGGGGAACCGATGCAGGAGCAATCCATCTAACAAGGGAAGGTATCCGTTCTGGGGCTTTATCTATCCCTTGCCGCTATGTCCATTCTCCATCTGAGATGGTTGATATTAATGATATAGATAATGGTATTGAGTTATTGACTAACCTTCTAGAGAGCAATTATACAGGATTATTTGAATAAAGAGATAAGATAATTAGGAGTTATGGGATTTTCATAACTCCTTTAATCAATTAAAGGGGTTATTTTTATGTCTAATAAAGAGTTAATTTTAAATCAATTTAGAAGAAAACAAGAGTTATATAAGGGGTTTACTAAAAAATTAGAGAATTTAATTAAGGAGATATTAACCACGGATGAAGTCTGTATTCATTCTGTTACTTCGCGGACTAAAGAGATAGATAGTCTGGCTGAAAAGATTAGCAGGCCTAATAAAACTTATCAAAAGTTAGAAGATATTAAAGACCTATCTGGAGTGCGGATCATTACATATTTTGAAGATGATGTAGATAAAGTAGCAGAAATTATTGAAAATGAATTCGAAATTGACCAAGAAAATTCTATAGATAAGAGAAAGGAATGGGATTATGCAGAATTTGGTTACAGTTCCTTGCATAAAGTGGGAAAACTATGCCCATCAGCTATTATAGATGATTATACAAAATATAAGGGACTCTGTTTTGAAATACAGATTAGTTCTATTCTACAGCATGCTTGGGCTGAAATTGAGCATGATTTAGGCTATAAGAGTGAGGAAGGTATACCTGATGCTATCAAAAGGAGATTTGCAAAGCTAGCGGCCCTTCTTGAATTGGGCGATGATGAATTTGTGCGCTTAAGGGATGATCTAGATCGATATGGTAACAAGGTTGAAAAAGAGATTAAATATACACCTGAATCCACCAGTATAAATAAAGTATCCCTACAAAAGTTTATTAATTCAAATGAAGTTATGCAAGATTTAAAAGAGTTTTTTGCAGATTGGTTTGGGAAAGAATTAAAGGCTGATAAAGATAGTTATTGGCTAAAAAGCTTACCAAGGGAATTTCATTATATAGGGATAAATAATATCAAAGAACTTGGGGATTTGCTTAAAGAGTATTCAGAATTAATTAAGAAAAGTATTGACTTAATATATACAAGGGAAGAACCTCATTGGACACCGAGTATGATCTTATTTGCTCTTCTATTGTTAGTTATTGCAAGTAAATATTCTAAAGAGAAGGCTTGGGAGGTCTTTGAAGGTCTTAATATAGGTCCAAGATATGACTTTGTCACACAGGTTAAGCAGCAGATTAAATAACTGATGTCAATCTTTAAATTTTAACAAAAATACTCTTAAATAGTTGACAAGAGTATTTTTTTAATATATAATAACGATATCGAAAATCATTTTCAATTAGAAGGAATTAAGTTTTACTCTAAGTTTATATCAAGTCAAATTTATATCAAATGCAAGAGAGGGCAAAATGCCCTCTGAGATTGATGAAAAACCCCCACTAATTTTTTAGTGAGGGTTTTTCTATAGCTGAATTTAGTTAAAATTGATTTAGAAAGTAATAAAAATTTAATATTATTATCTGATTTTAGAAGAATAGAGTTCTTTTCTCTATGCTTAAGAACGCTTGCGATCTTTTTCATGTTTTGAACTGATGCTGTTAACAAACATTGTTCTTCAACATTTTTCTTTCCACGCATACGACAATAGCGAAGTCCATGCAGATTTTTTCCATCTGCAAAACTTCGCTCAACAGTTTCTTTTCTTTTTTTATAGATACTTTTTCCTTTATCTGTTCTCATGAATTCTTTAACATCTTCTTTATAATGTTCCCAAACATGCCTCCTTATAGTACGGAAAGTAACTTTTTCTGATAAACACTTATCTTTATGAGAACAATTTTGGCAGATTTCTTTAGAGCATACATATTCATTATAGCCATCTCTAGTTGTAGTTCTATAGTTTAAATCATGTCCTGCGGGACATGTATAAATATCTTTTTCAGCAATATAATTAAATTTATTTTTAGTATATTTATATTTTACATGTGGACCTAGTCTATAAGCGATTGCTCCCTGAATATTTCTTTCATCTAATTCTTTACATATATAATTTGTATAATAACCAGCATCTAACCCTACATATTTAGTATCAAAATTGAATTTTTCTATCTGTTTATCTAATATATCTAAGTAAGGGTCAACGTCATTTACATTGCCAGCAGTTACAGTTACATCTGTTATAATATTATATTTTATGTCTACAGTCCTATGGTCGAGATAGAAAAAACCTTTGGGTTTTCTATCTCGAAACATGTATCCACTATCAGGATCAGTTGTACTAACTTTTCTTTCTTTAAGTTCAGCTTTATGCTTCTTTTTTTTTAAAGGTTTCTTATTGTGTTTCTCTCTTTCTATAGTAACTGCTTCGTCTAATTCTTCAAGATAAGCTTTAGGTTCTTTTAAATATGTTTGTACTTCTAATTTTTGTTTATTAGCATTTGCTTTTATGTGAGTTGAATCTGTATATAGCACTTTTCCACTAACTAATCCATAGGATATAGCTTGTCTAACAATTTCATCAAAAATCTGTTCTGCTATATTAGCTTCCCTATATTTTCTTATACGATTTTGGCTTATAGTAGAATGATGTGGTATTTCATCTGTTAATGAATATCCTAAAAACCAGCGATAAGCCATATTTACTTTTATATCTTTTACTAGTTGTCTTTCAGAACGAATCCCATATAAATAACCTATAAAAAGCATTTTAAATAAAATAATAGGGTCAATACATGGTCTTCCATTATCATGACAGTATAGGTCTTTAGTTATATCAGTAATAAAAGTAAAATCTATATATCTATCTATTTGTCTTAGAAGATGATCTTCTGGAACTAGCTGTTCTATTGTTACAAATTCATATTGTTGTTGTTTTTTCTCTTGAGATACAAACATAATTCTATTTCTCCTTTTAGATATATTGTCAATTATATTATACCATAAATAGAAAAGGCTGTTGACAATAACTTTGTCAACAGCCTGAGAGGGCAAAATGCCCTCTCTTGCATTTTTTGATTAACTAACTATTAACTGCTTAATTTAATTCTTTATTATAATAATTATTAATTAATCTGTGACTTAAATATTACTAATTTTGGATATAATCTAAATATCATACTGTTAATTTTAGAAATTAAAATAAAAGGGATAAAGAATGTATTTTGAAATATTAAAATACATAATCTAATACTAAGGATAGAGTTCTAAGAATAGAGTTGCTAACTAGTGACTATTAGACAGTAAGGTACTAATTATTGGTCACTAATAAAAAGGGGGTAACCGTGAAGAAGATTAAGGTCATTACCACTGGTGGTACTATTGCTATGGGAGAGGATAAGTCTACTCATCAGATAGTCCCTAAGTTATCTGGTGAAGAACTTTTAAGTCATGTTCCACAGTTGAATAATATGGCCAAGTTAGATCTAATCCAATATACCAATTTAGATAGTTCACAACTAACACCTAAGATGATTTGGGATTTGGCTCAGTTAGTAGAAGAGTCTTTGGCAGAAGAAGAGATTAGTGGGGTATTAATCACCCATGGTACTGATACTTTAGAAGAGACAGCATATCTATTAGACTTACTTTTAGATACAACTAAACCCGTTGTGATTACAGGTGCATTAAGAAGTTTTAATCAGCTAAGCTCTGATGGAGAAGCAAATCTAGTACAGTCTCTACAAACTATTATCGAGCCTCGCAGTAAGAACAAAGGGGTGTTGGTAGTACTAAACAATCAGATTCATGCAGCTAGGTTTGTAGCTAAGGTTCATACCAATAAATTAACAGCTTTTTCATCTATTAATGCCGGTCCAATAGGTCATATTGACCATTGTGGTGTCCATTATTTTTATGATTTGGTTAAACAGATTACTATTAGACCTAAAGAGTTGGAGGAACGTGTAGAGATTATCAAATTATCTATTGGTAGTAGCGATAAGTTGATCCAGGCAGCCTTAGATTATGGATATAAGGGATTAATCTTAGAAGGATTTGGTTTAGGAACACTGCCTAAGAATATAACTGCAGGATTGATAATGGCAAAAGAAGAGGGGATACCTGTAGTAGTAACCTCGCGTTGTTTAGAAGGACGGGTTTATAACCTATATGGTGCTTCAGCAGGTGGAGCCAATATTGCTGATATGGATATAATTTTTGGTGGAAACCTTAATAGTACTAAGGCAAGACTAGCTTTGATGTTATTATTGGGTGAAGGACTTTCTAAAAATGAAATCAGAAGATATTTTGGCTTTAAATTGAAGATGTAAACTTATTTTAAGCCTTAAAAAGAGTGATGATATTAACATTATAATTGATAGAAAATATAGTTAAAATAAATGGAGGAATAATAATGAAAGAGTTTGTCCCTAAGCGTGTCTTTATTGAAGAGGGAGCATTACAATATACATTAGCCAAAGAATTAGATAATAAATTCAAGAATCAAGGAATACCAGTAGAGTATATAGAATCTCACAATCGTCTTAACCCTAAAGAAGAGATGAGTCCTACTGCTTTATTTAACTGGACAAAAGAGACCTTGGTAGTCGGTGTTAAAAAGACATTAAAGTTTCAATCATGCCATCCTTCTGCGGATTATCGAGTAGTTACAAATACAAGTTGTCCTGCTAAATGTGAGTATTGTTATTTAGCTAAAAACTTAGGATCAGCTTCTTATCTTAGAATTTATGTAAATATTGATGAGATCTTAGAAGCTGTTAAAAAACATATTGACAAAGGTGAAGGAAAGTTGGTTACTTTTGAAGCTAGTAGTTCCTCTGATCCTTTGGCAGTTGAACATTTGACAGGTAATTTACAAAAAATGATTGAATTTTTCTCTAAAGAGGAGAAGGGGCGACTGAGAGTAGTGACTAAATTTGCTTTTGTCGATAAATTATTGGATTTAGACCATAACAATCATACTAAATTTCGCTTCAGTATTAATTCTAATTATGTTATTGATAGTTTTGAACATTTAACTGCTAACTTAAAAGAGAGAATAACAGCCGCTAATAAAATACAGCAAGCAGGATATCCTTTAGGGTTTATTATCGCTCCTCTAATGATTTATGAGGGCTGGAAAGATGATTATAAAAAAATGTTGTTTAACCTTAGCAAAACATTAAAATCGCCTAAGGATAAAAATTTAAGTTTTGAATTAATTATGCATCGTTTTACCACTAAGTCTAAGAAGTTAATAGAGTCTAGATTTCCTAATACTAAATTAACTTTGGATAAAGAGCAATACCATCACAAGGGTTTTGGGAAATATGTATATCCACCTGATGAAGCTGAAGAGATGAAGATCTTTATGGAAGATAATATAAAAGAGTTATTTCCTCAAGCTAAGATAGAATATTTTACTTAAAATAAGGGAAACTAAATTCTTAGTAACTTACAAGTTTCAGAAAGGAGGTATTATGGAAAAAGATTATAATATATTAAGAACAATTGCTCTCTTATTAAAGGTCCTTGCTGTAATTGGTTTTATAGGCAGTTTTGTAACAACTATTGGTAGTATCTTTACTGGGGGGATGCCACCGGTAATGGATCAAAATCGAATTATAATATTATTTAATAACCTCTTTCCTGTATACTTTGGTATTTTGCAGACTGTAATCTTATATGGTTTAGGGGAGTTGCTATTGGTATTTATCGATATTAAAGTAGATTTAAGTAAAATTAATAGAAAGATTAATCAATAATTCAGTTAAATCAAAATAAATTAATAATTATAACTTTAATCATATAAGCTTATAATTTATTTTAAAATCTTGACATTGCTCCAAAGAGATGATATATTGATTTACATAATATACAATATAGTTTAGATAAAATAAAGATTGGTCTCTGAATTTTTGATTAATTAAGACCTTTCCATTCCTGACATTAAGGGGTGTAAAGGTCTTTTGATTTAATATTTAATAATTATTAGTAGCAGAGGAGGAATTTATATGTCAGATAATAATCAATGGGGGAGCAGATTAGGGTTTATCTTAGCTACTGTTGGTTCAGCAGTAGGATTAGGTAACATCTGGCGTTTTAGTTATGTTGCCTATGAAAATGGAGGAGGAGCATTTCTAATCCCATATTTAGTAGCATTATTAACAACAGGGATTCCATTATTGATTTTAGAATTTGGCTTCGGAACCAAGATGAGAGGCTCAACGGTATTGGCTTATAAGAAACTATCTAGTAAATGGGAATGGATTGGTTGGTGGCCTGTTATCAGTGTATTTATCTTACTTACTTATTATATAGTTATTGTAAGTTGGAGCCTTAAGTATATCTTTTATGCTTTTAGTCAAGCTTGGGGTACTAATCCAGAATCATTCTTTTATGGAACAAATTTAAAGTTAACTTCAGGGGTAGAGACTTTAGGTGGAATCAATATTACAGTTTTAATCAGTGTAATCGCTTTATGGGCAATTAACTATTTCATTGTCTATAATGGTATAGAAAAGGGAATTGAAAAGGCATCTAAAGTATTTATGCCATTATTGGCATTTTTAATGTTAATCATTACAGTTAGAGGAATCACCCTACCTGGTGCAGTTACTGGAATCAATAAGTTCTTAAATCCAGACTTTTCACAATTATTAAATTCTAAGGTATGGTTAGCAGCTTATGGGCAGATATTCTTTACCTTAAGTGTCTGTTTTGGAGTAATGATAACCTATGCTAGTTATCTTCCCAAGGATTCAGATGTAGTTAATAATTCATTCATTACAGCTCTTGCCAACTGTGCTTTCAGTTTTATTGTAGGAATAGGAGTATTTGGTATCTTAGGATATATGGCTACTCATAGTGGAGTTCCTTTAGAAGAGGTAGTAACCCAAAGTATAGGGCTAGCCTTTATTGCTTTTCCTAAAGCTATCAATATGTTACCTGCTTTTAATACCTTATTTGGAATATTATTCTTCTTAGCCTTAGTGATTGCTGGAATATCTTCAAGTATATCTATGGTAGAAGCAGTGGTAAAACCTCTTAATGATAAGTTTTGCTGGAGTAGAAAGAAAGCATCTACTGTGGTAGCTGTATTAGGATTTTTAGGAAGTCTAATCTTCACTACAGGTGCAGGGCTTTATTTCTTAGATATAATCGATTACTTTAATATGCAGTTTGGGATAGTAACAATTGGAATCTTACAATGTATTGCTATAGGATGGATCTATAAAGCCAGTAAATTACGAAAGTTCTTTAATCCTGTCTCCAACTTCCAAGTTGGTAGTTGGTGGGACTTTACAATCAAGTATCTCACTCCAGCAGTTTTAGCTATTATGTTAGTTCTAAGTTTTATTGGTGAGATTAAAGATGGTTATGGAGAATATTCGATTGCAGGTCTGAGAATTGGTTGGATGGTAGCAATTTCTGCTTTGATTTTAGCTATAATTTTAAGCTCTATTAAGTGGAAAAGAGAAGATAATTAAAGAATAAAGAAATAGAAGTGGCATTTGCCACTTCTATTTCTATTCAAAGTATTTTAAAATTTCTGCTTCAATATCAGTCCAGTTATTTACTCGATTAAAGGTTAATTTATGGTCTTGGTTGTGATCCATATTCATCAAAAAGACAGGAATATTTAAAACTTCCATCATCGGAATTAAATGTTCTGGGTTATCATCGATAAATAACTCTATCCCTTCTGCTTTACAGATAGTTATTTTTTCATCACTATGATAAAGCTTATCAAAAGGAATTTGATGTTTATTTAACCATTCTAAAGTGACCTGATTATTCTCCTCAGGTCTAGCTGTTACCAAGATAATCTGATATCCTTTGGACTTTAATCTAGTTAATACCTCTTTACATTTAGGGCGAGGAGGTACAGTTTTAAATATTTCTAATCCCCTCTCACCTATAAAAGTTTCTACCTCTTCAGTAGTCAAGCCGTAAGCATCCCTAAAATCATACGCATTAGTGATTCTACCGTCTAAATTGAAGTAAGCACAAAGGTTTTTATACCAGATATTCTCTCTGCCACGCCCTTCATCAGTCAATACTGCATCGATATCTACGCCAATTATTCTTTTCATCCTATCACCCCAACAAATTCAATTTATCTTAATATCTAATCTAAGTTAAATTGAACTTTATTATAAAGTTTTTATAAATTGTTTAAGCTCAAATTTAACCTTAAACTCAAATAACAATAATAATCTACCATTATTAATTTCTTCATAAATCTATTTAATCCTTCCTTAAACTATAATAGAAGGAGGGGATTCTCCTGTTTCCTTTGCAATTAAGACCCTCAATGCTGTTGCAGATGCTTTAAGATGCTTCTCATCAGGCTCTATTGTAGTAAAGCACTGGACCAAATAAGCTACTGATAAGATACTATCTGGAGCATAAGAGATAACTTCATAAGCGATACCTATAGCTAACAGATTTGCTAAAAATTCATTGATATTAATTCCAGTAAAGATAAAAATATTAAGAAGTATCATGTAGAATACTACCAAGTTTGTTCCACAACGGTTGGCTAGTCTTGATTGTACCATTAAGGGCTTTGCAAAGTTATCCTCATAATAATTAACTGCTTTATGCTCAGCACCGTGGAATTTAAAGGTTTCCTTTAAGAGTGTCCCTCTTAATAAAAAGGCGATAGCCCCCAAAATCAATATATCAAAGTATATATTAAAATCTGGAATAGACTTTAATAAGGCATTACTACTTTCAGGCATCAAGATTAGATAACCCTCTATGATAATATCTATGACCAAGAGTAATAATATAAGCCAATATCTCCTAGGATTCCCTGTAGCCTCTTTAAAGAAAGAGATTAAAGCTGTAAATAGACTGAAAACACCTCTAATTATTGGTGTTTTTTTAGCTAGAGATAGAAACTTGTTGTTTTTAACTACTTTCTTACCTATACTATACTTTAATTCTCCATCCTGATAATAGGCTTTAACAGAGTAATTTGGTCCTACTAGTCTAACACCGTTCTTATAGGCTCTACCACCAATTTTCATTAATTACACCTCCCATATAATACAATTTACACTGTCAATTAAGGTAATGAAGAAACGCTTTATTACCTTATAGTTTATTCTTTTTAATCTTAGATGTCAATTTTCAATCTCTGTTATCGGGATATAATGATATAAAATCTGTTGGATACTTTTAATTTTATTGTTAAATTGATATAATAATAAGGCGGCATGAGGGGAGTAATTAGTTAAAAGTTAGAATTACGATAAAATAATTATTAACTTTTAATTCTTAAATTATAATTATAAATTAAATTTCGGGGTGATTAAACAAGATGGCTATTGTAGAAGTGAGTGTAGTACCTTTAGGAACTGGTGATACTAGCTTGAGTGAATATGTGGCTGGTTGTCAGAAAATTTTAGCTGAAGAAGAAAATATCCATTATCAGCTAACACCAATGGGGAGTATTATAGAGGGAGAGTTGGATGTTCTTTTTGATATCATTAAGAAATTGCATGAACTTCCTTTTAATAATGAAGCCCAACGAGTATATACTAATATTAAAATCGATGACCGTCGTGATAAAGAAGCTACTATGTATCAAAAACTAGAGTCGGTAGCAAGTAAATTATAGACAGTAATTAAATATGGAGGAATTTTTATATGGAAGAGATTTATTTAGACAATGCAGCAACGACTAAACCCTATCCAGAGGTTGTAGAGAAGATGAAAATAGCTTTGACTACAGCCTATGGTAATCCTTCTTCTTTACATAGAATGGGTATAGAAGCAGAAAAGATAATTAAAGAAGCTAGAAAGAATATTGCATCTAAGTTAGATGTTAGTGATAAAGAGATATACTTTACTTCTGGTGGTACAGAGTCTAATAATTTGGCTATCAAAGGGGCTGTTAAGTCATTAAAACGTTATGGTAAGCGCTTGATTACCAGCTCTATAGAGCATCCATCGGTCTTAAATGTATTTAAGAAACTTGAAAGTGAAGGATATGATGTTAAATATCTACAGGTTAATGATGAGGGGATTGTTGATTTAGAAGAATTAAAAAAATACTTAAATGATGAAACAATTTTGGTTAGTATTATGGGAGTTAATAATGAAACTGGGTCTATTCAACCCTTAGCTGAAATTGGTGAATTAGTATCCCAATATGATAATCTTTATTTCCATGTAGATGGGGTGCAGACTTTTGGTAAGGTGGATATCTCATTATCTAAAATAGGTATTGATTTGTACTCTATCAGTGCCCATAAGATAAATGGTCCTAAGGGGACAGGTGCATTATACATAAAGAAAGGCACTAGAATAGATAACCTAATCTCAGGGAGTAAACAAGAGTCTGGAATTAGACCTGGAACTGAGAATGTTCCTGGGATTGCTGGTTTTGGTCAGGCAGTGGAGCTACTTCCAAGCAAAGAGGATAAGAAGAGGATCTATCAACTAAAAAAGTTATTGGTTACTAGAATCTTGGATGAGATTGATGATACTTTACTTAATGGTCCTAGTATCCATTCTGGGGCAGTACATATTGCTAATATCTCCTTTGCTGGAGTTAAAGGTGAGGTCTTAATCCATACCCTAGAGAGGGACAATATTTATCTATCGACAGGTGCAGCTTGTTCTTCAAGACAGGATACACCAAGTTATGTATTAGAAGCTATGAAGGTTAATCCAGAGATGATTGAAGGAGCAATTAGATTCAGTCTTTCTACAACAACAACTGAAGAAGAGATAAATTATACAGTAGATAAGCTAAAAGATGCAATTAAGATGTTGAGAAAAATAATGCAGAGGTGATGAGAGTGAAGAGGTTATATTTGATTCGTTATGGTGAGATTGGTTTGAAAGGTAAGAATAGATTTATGTTTGAGGATAAGTTAATCTCTAATATAATCAAGACTTTAAAGAAGGAATCTGATGAATTAGATGTTTATAAGACTTATGGTCGGATTTATGTAGAGACTGATCTTGCCAGAGATAAGGTTATCAGTAAATTGCAGAAGGTCTTTGGAATTGTTGGTATAGCTCCTGCATGTGAAGTGGAACTGGATGTAGATCAGGTTAAGAATGCTTCCTTAGAGATGGTACAAGAGGCTTTACCTAAATCAGGAGTAACTACCTTTAAAGTCAATGCTCGCCGTAATAATAAGTCTTTCCCATTAAATAGTATGGAATTAAATCGAGAGTTGGGTGCCCATATCCTAATCAACACTGAAGATGGGCGATTAGAGGTAGATGTCCATAATCCTGAATTGATGGTTAATGTAGAGGTTAGAAAGAAAGCAGTCTATATCTATACTCAGGATATCCCTGGTAGTGGTGGATTGCCTGTTGGAGTAACAGGAACAGCAGGTTTATTATTGTCAGGGGGAATCGATAGTCCTGTAGCTGGTTGGATGCTGATGAAGCGTGGAGTTAAAATAGTACCGATTTATTTTCATAGTTTTCCCTTTACCAGTGATAGGGCTAAAGAGAAGGTTATTGATTTAGCTGAGACTTTGGCTACTTACCAAGGGGAGACCAAATTACATGTTGTTCACTTTACCGATATTCAGACAGAGATGAATGACAAATGTCCAGCTGAATTGACTACGATTATTATGAGAAGGATTATGATGAGAATTGCTGAGCAAATCACCTTAAATAATGGAGGAAAGTCTTTATTGACAGGTGAAAGTATGGGTCAGGTTGCAAGTCAGACTATGGAATCGATGTATGTTACTAATATGGTCCCAGAGATGCCTGTCTTCAGACCATTGATTGGCTTAGATAAGGTTGAAATTATTGAAATTGCCAAAAGAATTGGTACTTATGAAACTTCAATTCAACCTTATGAGGATTGCTGTACAGTCTTTGTTCCAGAGAAGCCAGCTACTAAAGCTACTCCAGAGGATGTGGAAGAAGGAGAGAAGGATTTACATATAGATGATTTGATTGAGAAGGCTATTGATGAGGTAGAGGTTATTACTATAAATCCATATAAATAATTATAATAACGAGTTAAAAAATTTATTTAACCCTTAGTCTACAACTAGACTGAGGGTTTTTTATTGCTTTTATGATTTCAAAGGTACTATTACCTCTATTTAAAAAGTATAAAATTTTAAATAAAAAAGTTATCTTGTATATTCTAACCATTTTTCACATAATTATTGATATGAAAACAAATGAAAAGAGGTAATAAGGTTGAATCTGATAAGAATATTTACTCTTTGTATATTAATCCTTACTTTCTCTCTGTCTAATAGCCTAGCAGTAGAGGTTAAAGAGAATTGTGACTGTCAGGATTTACGTCAAATTTCTCTACAGCAGCCAGCGATGAAAGGAGATGATATTTGGGAACTACAGTATCAATTAAAGGAGTTAGGTTTTTATAAAGGTGCTTTGAATTCAACTTATGATTGGAACACCTATCTTGCTTTTAGAAATTTCCAATATAGTAAAGGTTTAGAGGAAACAGGTGTAGTTACTGAGCAGACTTGGTTGGACTTGGCTGATGAATTGAATAAAAGGTTACCAATAGAAACTAGTAATAACAAATTAGCTTTACCTAAAGGAGAAGTTTCTATTTTAGTAAATGGTTATAAACGGCAGATGATAGTCTATTCTGATGGTGAACCCTTTCATACCTTTCCAGTAGCAGTAGGAAAACCTTCCACCAAATCTCCTGTAGGTGAATGGGCAGTAATTGCCAAAGATAAGGATTGGGGTGGTGGTTTTGGAGTAAGGTGGATGAGGTTGAATGTTCCTTGGGGGATCTATGGGATACATGGTACAAATAAACCTGGCTCTATTGGAAGAGCTGCCAGCCATGGCTGTATTAGAATGTTCAATCGTGATGTTAAAGTACTTTTTGAATGGGTTAAGATAGGTACTAGAGTTAAGATTATCGGTCCAAGGGATAAAGTAGAGATGAAGTATGATATTAGACCTGGCAGAGTAGGTGAAGATGTTTTAATATTACAAGAAGAGTTAAGAAAGCATGGTTTTAATCCAGGTTATACCGATGGTAGATTTGGAAAAGACAGTAAGCAGGCAATGGAGGAGCTTAAATATCTTTATGGTTTAACAGATGACTTAGTTGCTGATAAGAATGTTTTCTATATTCTAAATATCAAATAAAAGAGAGGAGGAAAGAAGATATTGAGTAAAAATCAAAAACAAGGTTTAAATTGGAAGTTACTCATAATCATAATCTTGCTTGTTTTTATAATCAGTGGTGGGATTACCTTCTATATTAAATATCAAAAAATAACTGAAACTAGGCCTTTTACTATTGACCCTGAAATAACTATAGATCCTAATAAAGGATATCATATCAGCTATTGGGATTATAATCTTTTGATAGGTCAGGATGAAGATTATAATCAATTCATCAAGGAGGTCATTGAGGAGTTCAATACTAAATACCCTAATATTAAGGTTACTTATAAGCTATTACCTTTCTCTACAGGAGAGCAAAAACTAAGGGAAGCATTAGAATTGGGGAATCCCCCAGATATCTATCATGATATCTTCTCTAGAAGGTTGATTAGTGAAGAATTACAGATTCCTGTTAATCTACTATTTAGAGAAGGTGATCAAGGTAGTTATAATCAACTAGGAATATCAGCTCTAACCTATGATAATAAGATATGGGGTCTGCCTAACTGGTTGCTTCCTCAAATCTGGGTAGGTAATCAAAGGATGTTAGATGTAAGTAAGATCAATTTAGCTAAGATTAAAGCTCAAGGATGGAGTTGGGATGAGTTTTGCCAGAGTGCTATTAAGATTAAAGGTCTACAAGATGATTCTTATATTGTCTTTAATCCTTATAATTCAGAAATATTCTATCAGTTATTAGATACTATGGATAATAATAATTTATTATCTGTTGAGGATAGTTCTTTGAATAGAGAAGTTTTAGTTACTATCTTTACCTTTTTAGATAAGTTACGTAAAGAGAAAGTATTCCCAAGAAAGATAAATAAAATGAATAAAAGATTAGTAGCAGGCTTTTGGGAAGGGGAAGCTGGCATGATAGCACCAGTCAATATCTTTTTATTAAATAACTTACTGAAGCGAAATTTAAAGGAAAGGTATATTGATCTAACTCTATTACCTATTCCAAGTAATTCAAAGGAGCATAAAGTACCGATAAAAGTTATTTCTTTACTTCTCTTTAGACAAGAAGAGTATCAAGGTGATGATCATAGTAAAGCAGTTTATCAGTTTGCTAAATTCATCAATCAAGAGAAGAGTTTATATCTAGCTCAAAGGTTGAAGGTTATGCCTGCGTATATACCCTTACAAGATATTTGGCAAGAAAAAGTAAGTTTAAGTACCAACTTGAAAGAAGAGATTATAAGTTATATTAATAGGGGAAACTATAGAAGAATAACATCTAAGTACAGCCTAGAAAGTAAGTTAAGGCAGATAATCGATAAGCATTATCAGGAGTTTTGGCTTAAAACTTTAAGTGTAGATAGAGTAGTTGATGATATTATCGATGAAAGTATAAAGTATTTGAATAGAGATAAAACAAAAAAGGTTGAGGAAAATTAAGATTTGATGCTTGACAGCTTTACTAGCTTATGTTATCATTATAAAAAATAGAAAATTTTATTAAATCTTATCAAGAGTGGTGGAGGGACTGGCCCAATGAAGCCCGGCAACCGGTAGTAAGTGCTTACTATGGCGGTGCTAATTCCAGCAATGCCTAAGGTATTGAAAGATAAGAAGTGGTCTCTAGAAATAAAAAACCTCTTCTTATTGAAGAGGTTTTTTATTTAGGAGGAATAAGCTGGAATAATAAATATTTTTGTAATTGTAGGGATTTAGATTGTAAATATCATCCTATGAATCATTCTGGAGGTTGTGATCCTTGTATAAAAAAGAATCTCAAAGCTAATAAGATTCCGCTTGCTTTTTTAGATTGGTTTTTGAAGACCTAAGTGAGCTTGAGGGATATAAGTTAGAAGATTTCGCTAAATTTTATTTAGCAAATAAGTAATTATAACTTAAGGAGGAATTAATAAAATGAGTAGTAGAGAAGGAAAATATGGATTTGAAACAGTTGCTTTACATGGAGGGTATAATCCAAAACAGGATAGTCAAAATTCAAGGGCAGTACCTATTTATCAGACGACTTCTTATATTTTCGATGATGCTGACCATGCAGCTAGATTATTTGCTTTAGAGGAAGCTGGTAATATCTATTCAAGAATTATGAATCCTACCCATGATGTATTTGAGAAGAGATTAGCAGAATTAGAGGGTGCAGAGGCAGGCTTGGTTACCTCTTCAGGTATGTCTGCTATCCACTTAACAGCTATTACTTTGGCTGAAGGTGGAGGAGAGATAGTAGCTTCTAAGTATTTATATGGAGGTACTTATAATCTTTTTTCTACGACCTTACCTAAGTATGGAATTGATACTAACTTTGTTGACCCCCATGATTTTAATGCTTGGGAAGAAGCTATTAATGAGAATACTAAGTTCTTATATTTAGAGAGTCCAGGAAATCCTACTTTAGATATAGTTGATATCGAGAAGGTGGCTGAGATTGCCCATAAGCACGATTTAAAATTGGTAGTAGATAATACTTTCTGTACACCATACTTGTCTCGTCCAATTGAATTTGGTGCTGATATTGTAGTCCATTCAGCTACTAAATATATCGGTGGTCATGGTAGCTCAATTGGTGGAATTATTGTAGGTCCTGCAGATTTTCTATTAAAGGCAAGAGTAGAGGGTTATCGTGATATTGGACCAGCAGCAAGCCCTTTCAATACTTGGCTATTCATTCAAGGCTTAGAGACTTTAGCACTTAGGATGGAGAGGCATTCCGAAAATGCTCTAAAGGTAGCTCAATGGTTAGAAGCTCATCCACAGGTAGAGTGGGTTAGATATCCTGGGTTAGAGAGCCATCCACAGCATGAACTTGCTAAGAAACAACAGAAAGCCTTTGGTGGAATGTTATGTTTTGGAATCAAAGGTGGAGTTAAAGCAGGGAAAGCTTTAATCAATAATGTTGAATTATGTTCATTATTAGCTAATGTTGGAGACTCTAGAACACTAATTATCCATCCAGCATCTACTACTCATGAGCAATTATCAGCAGAAGAGCAAAAAGCAGCAGGTATTACAGCTAATTTAATTAGAGTATCTGTAGGAATTGAAAGAGTAGAGGATATTATTGGAGATTTAGAGCAATCTTTTAAGAAAGTGAATAAATAAAGGTAAAAAAACAGAGGGAATTCCCTCTGTTTTTTAATTAGTATTTTTAATTATTTAACTAAAGGTTTTAAATCCTCAATAAATTCATCTACAGAATGATATCTCTTTTCCAAATTAGGGTGAATACCTTTATATAAGATATCTTTTAGGTTATTATTTTTTACAATATCCAAATCATTTATTGGTCTCTCTGATAGAGGACCTTTAATAAGGTAAAGGCAAGTTAACGCTATCAAATATAAATCTTTGTATCTATATTTTTCATATCTTTTAGAATCTAGGGGTCTTGCTAATCCAAAATCAATCAGTTTTATTTTATTGGGGTTATCATCCATAATTAATATATTTTTGGCAAAATATCATTATGAGCAAATCCTATTTGATGAATACGTTGTAATCCTTGTAATAAATTAAAAGTAATCAAAATTGCTTCTTCTTCACTTCTCTTTTTCCCAGCTTTATTATGATTAGAAGGACCAAGAGTTTCACCAGGAAAATATTCCATTACAATATAAGCTCTATCTTCTATTATAAAAAATCATAAAATTCAGGTAAGAAAGGATGACTTCCGTAACTTTCCATTACAGTTGCTTCTTTTTTAGAGGTATTAAAATGAGATGATGATTTAATAGCCACTTCACGTTGCTGATTAAGATCTCTACCCCAACAGACATAAGCAAACTGTCCTCTACCAATAGGTTTTGTCTTAATTTCATAATTTTTTAACCGTTTTGTTTCCATAAAACACCTCCTTAATCAAGGTTTTAGTGGACTAAAGGTTGTATAACTTTAATAAATTCTGTTGCAGATTGATATCGTTTTCCTAAATTAGGTTCAAAGGCTTTAGATAACACTTCTCTTAAATCACTAGATATTGTTTTTAAATCATCAAGTGGTATTTTAGAAACAACTCCATTAATTAAATAAATACACAGCGTTGCTGCTGCAGATATATCACCAACTTTATACTTATGATTCTTTTCATAATTTAATTCTTTTGCTAAACCAAAATCAATTATTTTTATTTTGGCAGGGATTTCATCCCTAAATAATATATTTTTTGGCAATAGATCATGATGAGCAAAACCTATCTGATGAAGGTGTTCTAATCCTTGTAATACTTTTAAAGTAATTGAAATCGCTTCTTGTTCATTCTTCCTCCCTATATCTATGGTGGAATGATAATTCCAATGTCCAATCCCTTTTCCAGGAAAGTATTCCATTACAATATAAGCTTTATCTTCTATTATAAAAAAATCATAGAATTTGGGAAAAAGAGGATGGGAACCATAGTTTTTCATCACAGTAGCTTCATATTTAGACATATCAATACAAGATGAAACTTTGATGGCAACTGTGCTTTGTTGATTGAGATCTTTAGCCAAGAAAACCTCTGAATAATTTCCTTTTCCAACTGGATTTAAATCAATGTCATAATTTTTTATCTTTTTAATATCCATATAACACCTCCCTATTATTTTTTTACAACTAATACTATATAATATTACTTTTAACTTAATATAGTGAGCGAAAATATCTAAATAGGCTTATTAAATCTGTTTATAAAAAATAATTTAAAAGAGTAATGAATATTTATTATAAGAAAGGAGGGAATCTTGTTGAAAAGAGCTATAGTTGTGTTTGTTGAAGATAAAAGACCACTTAAGTTACAACTCCAAGGTCTATATACCTCATATAAGTATATAAGCTCTAAAGATACAGATTTAGTTGTATTTGGGACGAAGGAGGCTCTAGAATGGGTGCCAGATGATTGTATTAAAGTAGAGTATAATATTTTAAGTGAACCTGATGTATTTTTGAATTATCGCTTTATCAATTCAATTAGTTGTTTAGTTGGTAGCCAAGCTGATTTTTTAGATAAATATGACTTGATTTTGAGAACAGATGCTGATACTTTTTTGACTCCTGCTTGGGATTCTTTTTACCCTGATTTATATACAGTTGGGCAAGGGGGATATGCCAATAATGATGAAGTTAGAGAGAACATTAAAAGAGTAGCTGACTATTTTGAGCTTAGGCACCAAGGGATTCATAACCTAGGCTCAACCCATTATGGAAATGCCAGATTAGTAAGAGAGGTTTCTAAATTGGCTTTATCAATATCAGAGTATTTATTGGCAACTGAATTTAAAGATACTGAAGGTGCATGGCCTGGATGGTATAGTGGGGTAACAACTATGTATAGTTGTGAAATTGCAGTCAATCACCTTGTAGAAAAATTTATAGTTGATGGAACAAAGCTCGACTATGGTAGTGCTGCAACTGATTCAATTGCTACCCATCCCCATATCCATTGCTGGCATACTGATAGTATGTTCTCTAAATTTCAATTCGAAGCAGGTAACTATGATCATTTATCTACTGAAAATCTTGATATTGATAAGGTTCATAATTATTGTTTATATATGGCACTTAAATCACAAGAAAATAAGTAAAAGCCACAGGTTAAACCTGTGGCTTTTACTTATTTAGTAGGTATTGAAATTTCTTCTGCTAAATAGACTATATATCTATTAACAAAATCATTATCAACTGTAAAAATAGTATCAAAGGAATTTAAAAACTTTAGTAAGTTAATTGGAGCAATATTCTGGTAATAGAATTTAATTTTTGTAGTTTCAACGATTTTTGAATCTAGAATCTCCTTAACTTCAGCAGATATTTGATCTGTTAAAAAGTATCCCTTAGGTATCCAGATATAAAGTTCTTCTTGATCGATATTATCCAAAATTGAAATTAACTTCTCTTTCCATTTGGATTTATGATTATTCCAGTCAGCGACTAAAAGTAATCTCTCTTCTTGATTTTTATCTATTATAGGGGGCTCTATTCCATTAAATTCTCTTATCTTTGTAGGGAAGTAATGTTCATCTTTACTATAATTAATATTATCTATTATATCTTCTCTAGATTGGTATTCTCCATGGGGTTGTAAGTTCCATTTCATTGATAATTTTGGATGATTTGAACTCAAAGCACAATTAAGCTCATGGACTTGCTGATTAAAGGTTACCGTTCCTAGATGGTAGACAAAGGAGCTACCTGTTATAGCTATCTTATACCCTGCAATTACTGTTCTAAGGGATAGATCATCATCATCACAGAGTCCTATACCAAACCAGAAATCATTGCCTCCAATCTTATCAATAACCTCTCGTTTAAAGACAAGGCAAGCTCCTATTACTCTTAAGGGATAGCTTATCTTTTGTTTATTATTTTTCATAAATTCTTTAGCAAAATCACTTATCTCTTCTTGAGAATTAAGTTTAACACCTACATTTTGAGAGCTACAAGCATAAGATAAGTAGGGTGCTGCTACTCCGATATCCTCCTTCTTTTCCAATATATCGACTAAGCCATCAAACCAATCTGCTGGGAAGATTAGATCATTATTTAAGATAGTTACCATTTTACCTCTACACTTAGCCAATCCTAGATTAATTCCTACTGGATACCCCATATTCTCTTCTAAATTAAGGGAAATGATTTCAATAGAGTAATTTGTATAGTCTCTTTGTAACTTTTTAATACCATCACTTGTATTATCAGTTGATCCATTATTAACAATGATCAATTCAATACCTTTAGCTTTATATTTGTTATTTATGGAGTTTATTAAAGTATCAATAGCCTGTTTAGACATTTCCCAGTTATTATAACATAAGATGACGAAACTATAATAAGGCACCTTCTTACCTCCTTTTATTCTTCTAATAAAGGTTCTAATTGATTCTTCCAAATCCATTGTGGACTATAGCGTTGTCTAACCATAGTTTTAGAGTGGATAAGCTGATTTTGTCTCATTAGATTTACTATAATCTCTGAATGTTCTTGATAATAGGCTACTTCTGAAGGCTTATAATTCTCTTTTGTATCAAAACCAAAATTACGAGCATCCCATCTCATAAAGTAAGCGTTTAATTTTTTGCCTAACTCCTCTAATGCTGGAACACCTTCATTTAGAACTAAAAAGTTACCTCTACTTGCTGCTTCTAAAACTGTTAAACCGAAGGATTCAGAATAGGAAGGACAGACAAATAAATTAGATAACGTAAAGAGCTCTAAAACGGTTTTTCGGGGTATACCATGGGGATAACCAATATCAGAGGTAAAGAAGATATCATCTTCTTTAAGACCAAATTTAATCCCCGTTTTTTTGATAATTACTTTATATGCTTTAGGTTCAATATCAGCAGATTTAAAATCACAAAAGATTATTTTAACACTTTTTTCAGTTTGAGTTTTCATTGCGCCTGCAAAGGCAGCAACCTTTTCAAATCTCTTACCTGTTGTTAATCTACCAGGATATATCATTAGAATATCAGGTGAAAAGAGATTAGTCTTTTCAGCAATAAGCTTGGTTTCTTCACTCATATCTTCAAGTAGATTCAAACTATTATTGACGACTCGACACTTTCCTTCAGGTAGGTTATATTGTTGAGCAAGGGCAGGGATACCAGAATAAGTGGGATATATATAGATAGTATTAGGCATTGGAGTATAACGAGCTGAAAAAGGTTTTTGTATGTTCGGTGGTCGATTAACAGGAAAGGAATGGGTAAAAGCAATAAATTTTAGATTAGGTAATTCTTTTTGTGCTTTTCTAACTGCAACATTATGAATAAGATGCCAACCTTGATAATGAATATCATGCATGATACAAACATCTACATCTGCTAATTTATTTACTAAATCTTTGGCAATTACTTCCGCTTCATCAAAAAAGGTATTATGTACCTCTCCTTTAGCTTGAGAATAATCATACCAATGAATTTGTTCACCATTATAGGTATTTGTTATTTTAATCCATTCAATCTTCTCATCAGCAAAAATACCATGGCGACTGTTATCAGGACAATGTTCACTAACAAGTACTTTAGTATCAATGTTGTTATTAAGTAACATCTTTAATTGTTCTGCTACTATATTAACTAGAGAATAGGTTCGGTCAAGTCCATTAAACATTGTCAAAATAGCTACTTTCATAGATAACTCCCCCTTTTTAATTTTTACTTATATAATATGTATATTTCAACAATAAGCCAATATATCTAAATTAGTAAAATATAAGGGCATGTTTATAAACATACCCTTATATTTATAAAATTAATGATCATTATCCTTGAGCTCCACAAGGCTGGGGATTAATATTTACTGAATTTCCTGCGAATTCAAATTCTGCTTGATAAACTATATCTTCTTCATCAAAGTTACCAGGACAAGATTCTCCAGGACAGTAGATTGTTATAGTCCCTTCATCATCTTCCTCAGGAACTTCAGTTAAAGTTATAAGGAAGTTACATAACTCACCATTCCACTCTCCTAATCCTCTAATCTCTGCTGTATCATCAGTTGGACAGGTTACTGAACATAACTCTCCTACATTAAAAGGACTACCTCCTACTTGTTGATATATAAGAGAATTGTCTCCTTCTTCATATTCGATTTGACTACCATTAACCATACAACCTGTACAGACCTCTACTTGCAAACTACAATCACATGGGCAACCATCTCCAATAATAACATCACATTCATCAATTGTTGCTCCAGGAGCCGTAGTTACTTGACAGAAACATACTCTATCAGGGGCTGCAGTAGTAGTTGAAGTAGTACTAGTTGTAGAAGTAGTAGTTGTAGTAGTTGTAGTAGTTGTAGTAGTTGTAGTAGTTGTAGTAGTTGTAGTAGATGTTGTACTAGTAGTTGTTGTAGAAGTAGTAGTAGACGTTGTAGTTGTTGTAGTAACTGGACATGGAGCGCAAGCAAATACAAGTTCACCAGTTACATTCCAAACAGCATCTCCACAGCTAAGTCCTACTCTAGTTGCTTCTACATTATCAACATCAACTACTCTAAGGTTTTCACAACTAGCATTTAGCCCAAAGCATACAGCAGTAGGCTCAGGGATACAGATAGTACCTTCACAGCATACAGGAGCTTGAGAACCAGTCTCAGGTGCCGAATCACTAGCTACACAAATACCACCTATAAATTTAATACAACCTTCAATCAAGATTTCAGTTATAGCTATATCTCCAAAACCTGTATCAATTCTACATATCTGTTCAGTACATTCAATGCAATCTTCATCAAAATAAGCAGCCAAGTCAAAGTTTTCTTCAATATACTCTGCTACATTCGCTACAGTTAAAGGTTCTACTGGAGCTGAGAAACCATCTGGAATTACTAAAGTACAACAGAATTCTATAGTTTCAAGTTCTTGACACAACTCTAAATCACCAATTTCGTCAGGGCATCCTTCTGGACAGCCAGGACATTCACATTCTTGTTGAATTATTAATCTATCCTCTGTCATTTCATCTTACCTCCTTATTATATTTTTAAAATAAAAGTGTGGGAAATTCCCCACACTTTTAAAATTATTAAGAATTTGCTACACAAGGGCCGCAAGCAAATACAAGTTCACCAGTTACATTCCAAACAGCATCTCCACAGCTAAGTCCTACTCTAGTTGCTTCTACATTATCAACATCAACTACTCTAAGGTTTTCACAACTAGCATCAACGCCTCCAAAGCATACAGCAGTAGGCTCAGGGACACAAATAGTACCTTCACAACATACAGGAGCTTGAGAACCAGTCTCAGGTGCCGAATCACTAGCTACACAAATACCACCTATAAACTTAATACAACCTTTAATCAAGATTTCAGTTACAGCTATATCTCCAAAAGTAGTGTTAATCCTACATTCTAAAGGAGTACATTCAAAACAGTCTTCATCAAAGTAAGCAGCCAAGTCAAAGTTCTCTTCAATATACTCTGCTACATTCGCTACAGTTAAAGGTTCTACTGGAGCTGAGAAACCATCTGGAATTACTAAAGTGCAACAGAATTCTATAGTTTCAAGTTCTTGACACAACTCTAAATCACCAATTTCGTCAGGGCATCCTTCTGGACAGCCAGGACATTCACAATCAATTTGTTGAAGTATTACTTTCTCATCAGCCATATTTTCTTCACCTCCTTTCAAAGGATTCTCTTTTTGTATTTTCTTAAGGGCAATTTCAATAATAGATTCTTGTTGGTTTAGTAGTTCTTCTTTTAGTGCCTTAACTTCTATCTTTAATTCTTTTAATTCATCTGTTATTGCAGGGTTATTTAGTTTTTCCTCAATGATATTTTCAATATCTATCTTATTCATAATTTCATTATCTTCAAGTATCTGCCTAACCTGTTCAGTTAAATTATCTACTTTAGTTAGATTTGCAATGTAATTATCTTCTGTTAAATCAACAATATCTGTTTCTTGATCTGATAAATCTAATTCAACTTTCTTATTCTTAACTAACTTTTCATCCATTAGAAATTTTACCTCCTTTCTTAATTTATTTCCTATTAAATTATGTAAAAAATCTTGTAGCTCTCCTAATTGCCTATTGTCCATATTAAATAACTCAATAGTCACATCAACCAAGGTAGTAAAATCCATAGATAATCCCCTTTCATATTAAAGTTGATAGCTTATAATATTCAGAGAACTACCCAAGTGGTACATCTAAAATATAGCTATTTTAACATTAAATGTTGTTAATTTAGATTAGCAGTGATTAATCATTGATTTTTTGCGATTATTTGTTATTATAGTATGAACTTGACTTTAAATCTGTGAAGAATATAATTCTATTTATGTTAATAAATAAGAGGATTACTTTTCTTTACCCACTCCATTCACATAATATGTATTAGATAAATAGGTGTGAGTGATTAACAAAAAATATATTACTTCGCCATTTATATACTTTGTTTAACTAAGTAAGGTTTGATTAAGAGGTATTTAAAATATATAATCTAAATTAATAGATAATAAACTTTAAAGGAGGTTAAAATGAAGGTAAGAATAAAGAAGTTATTAATAACAGGGTTTATCTTTACAGGAGTTACTATAGGAGGGTTACTTCTAATTTCTATAATCAGAAAAATACCTATTACATTAATAAAGCTAAGTGATACATTATTTAGTGAGTTTTTAATTTTGATTGCTTTAGCATCCTTTTTAATTATTAGAGATGAGCTTTTATTTAAAATTAAAGAAAATAGGAAAAAAGAAGTTAAGAAAGAGGAAGATAAGAGAAGAAGTTTAAATAGCGGATTAGAGTTAATTATTATCGGATTGCCAATAGTAATAGTGAGTATTTTAATTACCCTAATTTAATTAACTGGTTATAATTTGATTAATTTGTGATAATTGTAGAAATTTTAGACTAAATATTAATCAAATTTGTATTATAAAACGATATATGTTATAATAAGTTGATATTTTCTAGTTGATAATTTAATCAAGATAAGTATAGAATAATTTCTTGAAGAGGAAGGAGGAAAATTGTGGCTCGTAAAGCAAAAGTAAATAAGGCAAATAGAAAGCCTAAATTTTCTACAAGACAAGAACACAGATGTCGTAAGTGTGGACGACCTCATGGTGTTATCCGTAAATTTGAATTATGTAGACTTTGTTTTAGAGAACTAGCTCATGAAGGTAAATTACCAGGAGTTAAGAAAGCTAGTTGGTAAATCTATGAAAGGCCTCCTGATAAAGGAGGTCTTTTCTATGTCAAATTAATTTTAAGGGAGATGAAAGCAGATGAACAAGGAACCAAATCTACTCTTAGCTTTAACTGTAATTGCAGTAAGTGTTTTAATCTTAAGTGTAGGGATTTTAGGGTTGAAAGTAGCACCCCAGATTCCATTATTATTCTCTACAGCTATAGTTGCTTTAGTTGCATTATATCTAGGTTATTCATGGAAGGAGATACAGGATAGTATCATCAAAGGAATCAATATCGGCTTGCCTTCTATCTTGATTTTAATGGTCGTTGGAACTGTGATTGGAACCTGGATTTTAAGTGGGACAGTACAGACTATGATTTATTATGGCTTGAATCTATTATCGCCAAAGATATTCTTAGTAGCTACAGTATTAATCTGCGGGATTGTATCTTTAGCTACAGGTAGCTCTTGGACAACTGTTGGAACTGTAGGTGTTGCTTTGATTGGTATTGCTCAAAGTTTGGATATCCCATTATCTATAACTACAGGGGCAATCGTCTCTGGTGCTTTTTTTGGAGATAAGATGTCTCCATTATCTGATACTACCAATTTGGCTCCAGCTGTAGCCGAGAGTACTTTATTTGAACATATTAAACATATGTTTTATACTGTAACTCCTAGTCTAATTATATCTTTAATTTTGTATTGGGTGATAGGTGCTAAGTATACAACAGGAATAATCGATGCCAATAAGATTAATCTCATTTTAAATAATCTAGATAAATCTTTTTATATTAGCCCAGTCTTATTGATTCCACCAATCTTAGTAGTCTTTTTAGCTATACAGAAATGCCCTGCTTTACCTACTTTGCTTTTAGCTACATTATTAGGTGGAATATTTGGAATGGTATTCCAAGGAGCTAGTCTAACAGAAGTGATTAATGTTATGCACTATGGCTATCAGAGTCAAAGTGGGGTAGAGTTTATTGATAAGCTCTTAACTAGAGGTGGATTACATAATATGCTCTGGTCGGTCTCTTTGATCTTAATCTCTCTTTCCTTTGGAGGGGTACTTGATAAGACTAAGGTACTAAAGGTGATTTTAAAGAAGATATCCACTATGGTAAAGAGCCAAGGAAACCTTGTCCTAGTTACTGTATTAACCTGTTTAGGGGTAAATGTTCTGTTAGCAGACCAATATCTATCCATTATCTTACCAGGGAAGATGTATGCTAATGCTTATAAAAAATTGAACTTACATCCTAAGAATCTCTCTAGAGTATTAGAGGATTCAGGGACATTATTTAATGCTATAGTACCCTGGGGATTGAGTGGAGCTTTTATAGCTAATACCTTAAATGTAACTGTATTAGAATATCTACCTTATTCATTCTTATGTCTAATTACACCAATCATCTCTATTATTTATGCTTATACTGGCTTTACTATGGAAAAAGTAAATAAGTAGTAATTTTAAAAAGAGCAGGTTACCTGCTCTTTTGTTATTTAAGGCTAAATTTTAGCGAAATTATTTTTACTTAAGCTTAGTCTTAAACTTATTTAGTTATTTTTTTAAAATCCTCGATACTGATTCCATTTGTCCAGACCAAGAAGGAAAAATAAAAGAGGCTACTCATTAGAATGGAAGTACCTAAACTTAAGATAGGATTAGAAGAGATATAATTAACGATCTGATAAATTTGTCTTAGTGTTAAGAAGACTATAGTATTTGCCAATATTGGTTTAATAAACAGATGATTAATAGGAAGCTTTAATTTTACAAATTTAGAGATTGATTTGAAATTCAGAAAAGCAATGATTAAATATCTAATACCAATTGCTAGAGTAATTATCTGAAAGGCAAGGGTAGAGGGGAAATAAACAATAGAATAAATCAGCCCCAACTCTGCTAGCAATCCAATAACAGAGTTCTTTACCACTAGATTTGGTTCACCTAAACCTTGTAATATCCCTCCAGAAATTTGTGATAAGTATAAGAAGATAGCTGGAATTGCTATTATTCTTAAAACATCTCCACTCTGAGGATGATTAAAGAAGAGATCACAGATTTCATTAGGAACTATAAAGAGAATACTGACAGCCAGTAGTCCAAAATAGAAGGTCAGTCTAATAGCTTCTTGAGCTCTCTTTCTAATAGCATGTTTATTATTTTGGGCTAAAGATTCAGAGATTGCTGGAACGAGATTAGAGCTTAAGGATATAGTAATAATAGTAGGTAAATAGACAAGTTGCAAGACCATCCCTGACAATTGCCCATATAAAGATGTAGCTTCAGAGACACTATAACCAATCTGTTGTAATTTCCCTGGAATTGTCATTGCCTCTATAGTATACATTAATGAAGCTACTATCTTACCAATAGTAATAGGTATACCGAATTTCATCAAGTTTTTAAGAATAGTCATTGTAGATTCAGCTTTTCTGTTATCTCTATATTTACGTAGCTGAGGTAAGTAATATATAAAGATAACTGCTAGAGTTAATAGCCCTACAAATTCTCCTGCTGATGTTCCAATTGCTGGTGCTAGAGTTTTAGATTTTAAAGAGTTATCCATTAACTTTAATAATAGTAATAAAGTGATAGTCATTCTAGCTATCTGTTCGATAATTTGTGAAATGGCTGTTGGTGTCATAACTCTTAAACCTTGAAAGAAACCTCTTAAGATTGATGAGATACTAACAAAAAATAGGGCAGGTGTAATTGCTAAAAGGATATGATTTGTTCTATTATCATTTAATAAATTATTTGCAATAAAATCTGTATTTTTAACAAATAAAGATACTAATAATACACTACTACCTATTACGATTATTAATGAAATCTTAAACATCTTCAAGGCATTCCGATATCTATTTTGAGCAACCTCCTCAGACACGAATTTAGAGATTGCCACAGGCAAGCCTAGAGTGGTAATTATAGAACAGGTTACAAAGATAGGAAAGACCATCTGAAATAGTCCTAATCCTTCATCACCAATTATCCTAACTAATATGATTCTTAGGATAAATCCTAAAACTCTATTCAAAAGACCTGCTATCATTAGGATAAAAGCACCTTTAATTAATGAATGTTGCTTTATTATAATCACTCCTTTATTAAGATATAATATAGTTTATTAAGATAGTGATTATAATTATTACTTTTTCTATTAAGAAATATCGGAGGTGATTAAGAATAATTATAAATAATTTAAGAGGATTAAGCAAATCTCTGTGGAATACCTTATAAGGGAGGTGAGGAGGTTGCTTAAGAGAACAATCATAATCACATTAATATTTATCTTAATTACTATTCCTGTCCTAGCTAAAGAAGAAGAACCTTTACCCAAAAAGGGGCTTAGTCCTGATTCTCCTTTTTATTTTTTAGATAAGACAGGAGAGAGTATAGCTTACCTATTTGCTTCTAAGGAGAGTAAGGTTAAATTAAAGTTTAGAAACTCTTATGAGAGGTTGTTAGAGGCAAAGGATATGTTTAAAAAGGATAAGAATGACAAGGCTGAAGAATTATTCAAAGAAGCCTTACAGGATTTTTCAGAAGGTCTTAAATTATCTAAAGAACATGTGGTTAATAGCGAGGAATTTAAGAAGATTAAAGTAGAAATAAACAATACAATAAAAGAGATAACTAACTTAATAGCTGAACAGAATTTATCGGTTGAAGGCTTAAAAGAGAAGGTTAATAACTTCTTTAATTGAGTAAACATTAAACTAAATTCTAATAATTAACTGTAAAAAGGTAGCCTATATAGGTTACCTTTTTAGCCATTATTAACAGTTGATAATAGTAACGAAATTACTTTCTCTCAAATATATTGGATTAAGTAGTATTTATTAAGGGGGAGGAGGTATGAAAGAAAGCGAAATAGAACATATAATTAGAGTTGCTAAAAATTTAAAGGCTAAACGGGATAAGAATCAAATAACAGCTTTTGAAGAAGCTGAACTCAAAGAGATATATAAATTATTAATAGTTAAAGATAAAGAGAGAGACAGAGTTGAATAACTCCGTCTCTTTTAATGATAAATTATTTTTTTTGTTTAGGTTTAAAAGTTACACATTGAGTAGAGTGGGAATTAGAGGATGGAGCAGGCTTATCAAGTCTACCAGCCTCCATATCTTCCATTTTAGTTCCAAATTCAGTATTACTTACTTGAATTCTGTCTGCTGTACAGATATCTCCCTCTCCGTAATAATGGCAATTACTTACATTACAAGCTACTTCGATACATTTCATAGTTGCCATAAAATCACCTCCTAATATTATGATGTTCAATTACTAGCTTTTTATACTGGAAATGTATTTGCTCTTAAGATAAAGGGTAATCTAAAATAAGAGTAGTAGTAATAAAATACAATAGAGGTGATAGTATGGACACAGACTTTGAAAACATTATAGATGATTATGAAAAATTAATGGATCAACAATTTAATTTATTACAAGATATGATAAACCTATCTGACTACGTAATTTATCAAGAATATCAAGATTTACAACTGTTACAGACAGGGAGTAAACTATTAAATAAGATGATAGAGGTTAATAAACTAAATATCGAATTAATCAATAACTTTCCAGATGAGGAAGAGGTTAAGTTTATTATAGAGCAGTATCAGAACTATCAATTAAATCCTATCTATAAGATAGAGGAAGAGATTAAGAATCTAGAGATTATTTTAGAAGATATCATGACAGTTAGTGAAAATTATAACGATGTTGATGAAGACTTCTTAGTAGATACAATGGAAACTATAGTAATGATAGCAACTTATAATCTTCGAGATTATGAAAATACTCTAAAGGATGCTTTTCATAAGATGTGATTTATAGCTCTGGTAGTTGTTCAACAGCACGTTTACGTTCTTCTTTATCGGTATGGGTATAGATTTGGGTTGTAGAGATACTGCTATGACCCAATAATTCTTGTAAAATCCTCAAATCTTTTGTCTGTTTATAGAGCATAGAAGCGAAAGTATGACGCAGCTTATGAGGAGTTACATCATCGGCGTTTTTAACTCCAGCAAGTTTAGCATATTTCTTAACCATCATCTGAACTGTCCGTACATTGATTCTATTCCCACGGTTAGATAAGAATAAGGCTTGTATGGCATCTTGATTATTGGTTTCGATTTGAGCTCTATCTGGCAAGTAATTTTTTATAGCTGAGATAACTTCTTGGTGCAACGGAACATAACGCTCTTTATTACCTTTACCATAAAACTTAATAGATTTATCTTCATAGTTGATGTCATCAAGGTTTAAGTTTACCAATTCAGAGATACGTAATCCACAGTATAGAAACATCTTATTAATGGCTAAATCACGACTTTGGGCTTTAGATTTATAATTTTCTATGGCTTTTAGATAATCTTGAATATCAGTTCCTTTTAAATAAACTGGTTCAGATTTCAAATTTACTTTAGTAGCATCTATTGATAGGCTGGGATTGTAGGTTAATAGATTTCTTTTAACCAGAAAATTAAAGAAGGAGCGTAAACTATATAATTTTCGATTACGAGTAGCAGCTGAATTGTCGTTGATTAAGATAATATCACTTAAAAATTCCGCTAATTGGAATTGGTTGATTTCATCTATAGTTAATTTATCAATATTGTAATCGAATTCATTTTTAAGGTATCTAGCAAATAGATTTAAGTCTGATTGATATTCTTTGATGGTTAATTCTGAATAACCACGTTCAGCTATCAAATATTTGATAAAACTCTTAACAGCTTGTTTATATTTTAAGTTTTGTTGCAAAGTTTTTGCACCTCCAAGTTAATTAGATTGCTTTGTATATTTAAATTATAATATTTTTAGAGATATAATTCAAATTATCACGTTATCAATAGTGTTTTCTATCATTATTTCGTAAAATTCACATTTTGCGAAATAATGATAGTGTATAATACTGCCCTTTCCCTAATCACACATATCCTTCTCTACAATTTAACTCTGCTAATCAAAAACTTTATTGAAAAAATCTATTCTTTAACACACTAAAGTGCAGACCTCTAAAATCGATAATTATAATCATTTGCTTAATAATCTCCTTTACTTGTAATCAACCAACTTCACATCTACAGAATAAACAATAACCCCACCTAAAAAATAAAAGGTTCAACAACGAACTTTGTGATTAATGCCTATTTTATATAAGTTGAACTAATAATTTTTATAAAAGATATAAATCAAAATCTTTTTTGACGCAGACTAAAATCTGACTAAGATCTGATTTAAAACCTTTTATTATTTCATTTCTTATTTTTTAGTCCGCTTTTGTCTGCGTAAATCTGCGTCTAATAATTCTTTTGATTTTAAATTATTTTCACAAAAGTCGTGGAAGAACCAAATAAAATAATAATTCAATAGGATCAAAAGTCGCTCCCAGCACTATTTTTGCTATTTTATTTTATGAAAGAGATTAAAGCCAATTCTACATATGACAATCCAGATTTCATCTCCTTTACCTCCAATAGTTCAATATCATAAAATCAAAGCTCTCACCAAAATTGGCAAGAGCCTCTTAGTTCTATCTTACTTACTCCTCATCATAAATGATATCATCTATCTCAATTGCACTAAAATCTGCTTCGATATCTATGCAGTCCATACAGTTATTACACTCTTTACTTCTATCTAAATTACAGATCAAGCACTCACCACAATCATTGCAAATTTTATTCTCCAAAACACACTCTTCCACTGACATTTAAGTACCTCCTGTTTAGTCTACTATTATAATCTCTAGTTTAACATATAGCAGATAAGAAATAAAGTAGACTTTATATTTTTCTATCCTCAGCTATTATCTCCATTATCTTTAACTTCTATAAGCTTTGATTGAAGAGCTTTTGTAGGACATCTCTGTATACAATGTCCTTCGCCTAAACATTTAGCAGGAACTAACAATTTAGCCTTATAACCAGAAGGAGTGTTAACCATCATCAGTATTTCTTGACCACAAGCTTTAACGCAAGCAGCACAGCCGATACATTTATCCCAGTTGACCTCTGAAATATAAGTTAAAGTATACTCCTCCCCACTTTTCATTCTTCCTGTATAATAATCTGTCATTTTGACCCCCTGTTTGGTAAATGCAGTTATTATACTAATATATTAAAGAAAGGCTAAATATGTGAATTGATTTAAAGAAGAAATCGGGCCATTTTCTACAATCATTAATGAAAAAGGCTAATCCATTATAGATTAGCCCAACAGATAATATTTAATCATTAATTATCATTAATAATTTACCACTCGCTAGTTTTATTCTAGCCGGACTTGCTATAACAATATTACTTAAACCTAAAGTATCCCCTTGTTTAAAGGTGGCATTCTCTAATCCATACTTAAAACCTTCTAAATAAACCCCTGTTACCTCATTACTTAAAGGTAATAAGGAGAGAGTCTTATTTACTTCATTTATCAGAATTTTCTCTTTACATACCAACTCTATTCTTTCTTTAGGACTGACGAATCTAATTTTAGTATCAAACTCAGCAAAAAATTCCAATAGATAAAGATTGGCTAAAGTATGGTCTAAACGTCCACCAAGTCCTGCAAAGATAATAATCTCTTTAGCACCCAATGTAACTAATTGTTCCAAAATAAGTTGAGTATCGGTCTTATCTTTAGCTATAGGATATTTATCAAATTCGACCTGCTGATTTTGATAATGCTCTAAAGCTTCAGAAGAGATTGAATCTAAATCACCTAAAATCAAATTAGGAAGAATCCCTAATCTATAAGCATGATTTGCACCTCCATCGGCACAGACCACCTTATCAGTTTTCTTAATGTAATTTAAATAAAAGTCATCCTCACCAATCAACTCTCCATTAATAAATAGGATTACTCGTTCCATTATTCTACTTCTTGAATCTTATTTATAGTAGCCAAGGAGGTATTTTCTAACCCTTTACTCAACAATGCCATAGCTATTATCGTTATTATGATTTGAGGAATCATATAGGTTGCATTATATCCTAAAGAATAGACCCAAACATCTATACCTTCAGGAGCATACTCGCCAAAGAAGACTACCCCTGAAATCACATGAGCTAAAAATCTAAAGCTAGCTCCTAATACCGTAGCCATAGCTATTAAGATAGACCTAACTTTAAAAGAACCCTTAGAAAATAGGTTAGAGACCAACCCAGCAAGACCTACCAACCCATAAGCTAAAGGGTAATCAAGAACTGCCTGCAGAGGATAATAGATACTAGCTCCCAATAATAGCTGTAATAGTCCATATGTACTACCTAAAAAAGCTCCCTCTTTCCACCCCCAGCGTAAAGCAATAAATATAATTGGAATCATCTCTAAGGTTACAGAACCACCTTGTGGCATTTCATAAAGTTTTAAAAAATTTAAGATAGTAGCTAAAGCCAAGGCAACACCCAACTCTGTTAACTTTCTAATCTGCATATTTTTCATGATATCATCCTTTCTATATTAAGTGAAATTATCTATAAAAAAACCACTCCCTTTAAGAGAGTGGTTACAATAGCATCTTAGTCTTCCACTTCCCTACGCAGGCATTATCCCAATCAGGTTAAGGGTTAGAGTAGTACTCTTCTCAGCCTATAGGCACCCCTAGTGTTTCTATTTGATTTTATTAACACATCATCAAGCCAAAGATAATTATAACAGATTATAGAGAAAACTGCAATAAAATCACCTTCATAGTTAGTAAGTTGAATGGTCAAATTAGAACTGTTATCTTATTTATATTGAAAAGTATCTGTAATATGTTAAAATATTAGTATAGTCCTTGATAAGAGGTTAGATATCATATCTGTTTTGGATTAAAATTAGATTAAGGAGGGATATTAATGAACATAGAGTTAGTAATAGGTATTTCTTTTGTTCTAATGGTTTTAGCACAAGGAATAATATTGTTGAAGAATTCAAAACCTAATAACAAAAGAGATTCACAAGAAGTGCTGAATTTATTCTTTAGATTTATCTCTAATAGTTCTTTATATGTTGTAGCTCTATTAATCTTTACGACCTCTAAGAACCCACAGGAATTAACAAGCATTAATTTTACTAATTTACAGAGCCTTACTTTAGGACAAGTAACTATCTTAATTATGTTAGTTATTGATTTAGCTATTATCTTAGCTGTCATCAAAAATCTCTTTACAAAGGTATCTAAGAAGAAGGAAGATAGTATCTTTATTGATATGATTGACCAAAATAAAGCTAGAAAGATTTAAGCTAAAGAAAAAGAGTAGCGATTATCGCTACTCTTTAATTATCTTTAAAGAAATTAATTCTCTTATTATTAATTATAATTAATAATAAGACTATTATGATTAAGTTTAACCATCCAAAAAAATTTCCGAATTTATAATAAAAGGTTTCTTTACGCTCTGGGATAGGAAGATTAAAGGTAAAGGTGTTGGTCTTAAATATCTCTGTTCTTACCAAGATTTCACCACGATGATTTACTACCCCGCTAATCCCTATATTACCAACCTTAACGACAGGTGTCCTATTCTCAACTGCTCTAAAGATAGCTGCTTGTAAGACCTGTAATGGAGCATGACTCTTACCAAACCAAGCTTCATTAGAGATATTAACCATAAAATCATTCTGCTGATATAGCTTTTTAATATAAAAGGGATTTAATATCTCTGAGCAGATAGGACTAACCCAAGTAACCCCTTTTAAATTAAAGGCAACTAGCTTATTACCTGGAGTGATATGATTCAAGGTTGTTTCAATGATATCTGGTATCAATTTAGGGAAAGGAACATATTCCCCCCAAGGAACAAGTTTAACCTTACTGTAGCGCTGGACTATATCCCTACTTTTATTGACTAGAAAAGCACTGTTTAAATAATTACCATTCTCCTTAATATGTCCACCGATAAATAAGGGGTTATCCCTATAAAAGACATAAGGAAACTTTCTATTCTCATAATACCCCCTCAAGATAGCAGTTTCAGGCCAAATCATCAAATCAGGATTACCTTTAGCTAACTCTTCTGAGGTTAAATTTAATATTTTACTGATAACTTCACCTTGTTTATCTCTACTTAACTTCATCTCTTGAGGTATATTAGGTTGCATAATACCTACTGCAAACTCTTTTTTAGCAACTACCTCTTCTTTTAATAAAGCATTACCATAAGTAAATAATAAGGCAAAGATTAAAACCCCTATAATTAAATATTTAACCTCTCTCTTTTTCAAAGAAACATAGAGTAAAGTGTTAACAAGTATTATAATAAAAGTAACTAAATATACTCCACCATACTGAGCCAACTGAATCAGCTGTGGAATAAAAGCTTGTGAATAACCAAGGAAGGCAAACAAGAACTGGAAGGAGAAGATAGTTCTTAAAAACTCTACTCCAGTCCAGACTAGAGGTGTTATGATTAGTATAGATACCTTCCCTCTTAAATTATTCCAGACCACAGCAAATAAGCCAAAGTATAGACTGATAATCGATATTGCAATAACAAATATTAATATTGATACTATCAAAGGGTATTTACTAAAATTAGCTACAGAAATCAATAGCCAATAGCTACTAATAGCTAAGAAGGTCATCCCAGTTGTCCAGCCTAATTTAAAAGAAGATTTACTCTCACTCCTCTCTAAAGCAAATAAGAGTGGAATTAATCCCACCCAAGCTAGTAATGCTAAACTAGGAAATTTAAAGGGAATTCCTAATAATAGTCCGGCAAAGATAGCTAACAAATAATTTTCCATAGTACTCTTCCTCTCTATAATCAATCCAATCTAATAAATAACTAAATTAGATATTAATAAGGCTACAGGTTAAAGCCTGTAGCTGAAAAATTAAACATTTAGAACTACTTTTCCTCCAAAACATCACTAAGGTTAATAGCTTTAACTATAGATAATGCCAATAATCCTCCTGCCAAAGCTGTAAGTAATTGAGGTACCTGCATTAAAGTGGCTATCTTAGGTGGTACATTTACCAAGAAATTAACAGCTGAAGCTAATATACCATACTTACTTAATGCAGCTAGACCAATCCCTAAGTATTTATTCTTCTTTGCTAGGAAATGATAGATTAAGACCCATAGTAGATTACTAATAATAATAAATGGAATCATTACTGCTAAAGGTGGTGGTAATATACCTCTAACTAAAGCTATCCAAGGGGTTAGAGCCCCAATTAATAGACCACTTTCTAACCCAACCAAGATTGTAGCCAATAGTAACATCATATTTACCAAAGGACCTGTTATATAAGCAGGAAACCCTAAAGCCTGGACTACCAAAGTCAAGGCTAATAAGATTGCAGTTCTAGTCAACCATTTTGTGTATTTCATCTTAACAACCTCCCTTCTAAAGAGCTTTGAGAATTAAACTTAATAAATGATAATACCTTAAATTAAGGAATTCACTTATCTTATTATTCTTGAATAAGGCTTATTCTCCTCTTTTGAGGGATTATTATAATAATTAATATTAATTATTATAATAATAAAATAACCATACCTCTTTAGTATGAATTTTTTATTAAATTATAAATAGATTATAAAAGGACATCCTTTAGGATGCCCTTTTCTCAGAGAATATTTACTTCTTTTTTAAATCAGCAAAGATATGATTTCCAATTGTAATCTTAGGAGTTGTATTCTCAAAAATCCAACTAGCAGTAGCTTTAACAGGATTATAATAGTATAAAGCTCCACCAGTAGGATCCCATCCTTTAAGAGCATAATCTACTGCTTGATATGCTGTCTTATCAGGGGTCAAATGAATCTGTCCATCTAATACAGCAGAGAAAGCATAAGCCTTCCCATCTGGTCTTTCCATAATAACACCTTTAACTGTATTAGGAAATTCAGGACTTAAGACTCTATTGATTATGACAGAAGCTACTGCAACTTGTCCTTCAAAAGGTTCCCCTCTAGATTCAGAATAAACCCCTTTAGCCAACCAATCAAATTCCTCTGGTGTTACATCCAAGCGTTGGGCTGAAGAAGAGCCATTTTGGATATTGGGTTCTTCCTGAACAGCAGACTGGTATGAATCATTTAAAATCTCTGAAGAATCACCCTTATTTGATAAGAAGGAGAAGAAGAATAACATTAGTAATCCTTTAAAAACAGACATAATTCCCTTATTACCTGTTAATCCTGCCAATCCTCCTTCAGCAGCAAAAACAGGACTAATCAGGACAAACCCTGATAGCATTGGGAAGATTAAAGTAAATATGAGTATATATATAATTAAATTGTTATATTTTTTTCTTTTCTGCATGGCTCTAACCCTTTCTAAGTATCTGATTTTATTTTAGGTTCTATTTACTAGAGTTAATATTAGATTAATAACCTATGAGGAATAAACGCAAATTAATAGTAATTATATATTTTATACTTATATAAGTTTTTATATAAGATTAATTAATTTCATAACTTGCACTTATATTTTCTCTTATTTTAAAGTGATTTGCAAAGGTAAATCTTTGTAAATTTAATAGCAAAGATTCTTTCTTATTCTTCATTTTTATTTACTGTAAAGCCAGATAAGACCCATTCTATACCTCTAAAGGTTCCTTGGTGGAACAACAATTCCATATGAGTAGCATTAACTGCTAATCTAAAACCGAAATTAGGAGTATTAAAATAGCTAACATTGAAGTTATCACCTATAGAATCTTTCCATTCGCCATAAGGTATCGAGGAGGATATACTCACAAAACCAGCTCCTGCTGAATCTGTAGCATCAGGGTCTGTTTCTAAGTTAAAGGGCATACTCTTATCTATCCCTCCTACAACTCCCCACTTCTTATTAGAGCTAGCTAGATTTAACCTCTGCCAAGATTTATTGAGATTATTTAAAAATGAACTACCTTTCTTTAAATCTATCAATTGTCCTACAAGCTCTACTGAAGTATCTACACCTTCATTAGGAGTTCCTACTGTTAATATCTTATGAACCGAATCCCAATTATCTTGATTTAAGGTCATATACCTTCTAGAAACAAGACCTCCCATACTATGGGCAACGATAATCACCTTATCTTTCCCAGTTAACTCTTTGATTAGATTGATCATTTTTTCAACCCTTAAAGCATATAAGTTTAAATCACCACCAAGAGCTTCCTCCATAGGATTTAGAGTATAATATGATATCCCCCACAGAGTATAATCTTTCTTCTTACCATCATAATTATGGTAAATTTTATCTCTTGATATAAACCTCATCTCATAATAATCAGGGGTAATAACCTCCATACTCTGCTTCCAAAAATCTATATTGGCACCTATCCCATGGACAAAAATAAGGGGATAATCAACACTCCTTTCTTTAGTATAGAATTCTCGCCAAAATTTTTGATTGGAATAACCTTGATGTTCAGCTGCTAATAGATTGTTAGAAAGCAGCATTAAAAATATTATAGATATTACAGATACTTTTCTAGACATAAGCTTTTTTCTCCTTATTCTTAAGCTTTAATTTAATCATACCACAAAAAGAAAGAGAAACCTAAAACAATTATTCCCACTAGTCTTCTCTTGAATGATTTTTGATTAGATGACTTACTTGAGTTTACTTAAAATAAAACCAACCTTATCTATAGAATGATTAAAATCACTATTATTCTCCTTTAAGTACCATTGGTAAGCTCTAGTTAATCCCTCTTTTAAATCAGTTTCAGGAACAGATAAATTATCCTCTTCCAACCTATTTATGCTTAATAGATAGGTACTGCTAAACCTTCTCTAATCCTATCAAAGAAATAAGCCTCACGATACAGGTTATTACCTTCACCATAGATATAGGTCGGCCTAAAGATGGTAATTGGGAAACCTTCCTCTTGATATAAATTAAATAAGTAATCTTCTGCTAGTGCCTTATCTAAGCCATAACTTCCCCAATGAGGATTCCTTCCCCTTGGAAAATCTTCAGAACTAACCCCTTTATTGGGCAAATAAACAGCCCCTGAACTACAGAAAACATATCTTTTTAGATTATCTCTTTTAATCACTTTAACTAATTTAGCTACATCTTCTTTAGTGTAAGCAGTAATATCAAAGATATAATTGTAGGACTTATCTCCCAACTCTCTTTGTAAATCATCTGTTAAATGCCTATCCCCTCTCAAGTGATATCTGACCCCTTCATAGTCTAAATCTCTTCTGCCACGGGTAAAGATATCTACTTTATACCCTAAAGAGATTAAATATTTAGCTATTGCTCTACTGACAAACTCTGTTCCTCCCATAACTAAAACATCCTTCATCCTATCACATCCCTTTATCCAGATTTATCATTTGGGTTAATATGTATAATTTTATTCTGTTTAACTTATTACTACTCACTAATCTCTTGCTCGATTTTCTGTATAATCTTTTCACAGAGCTGATGGGTAAGTAATGCATCATCAAGAAGTTCTTCAATTGCTACATCTTCTTGTACTATCCTAATAAATTCATCGATTATATTAACAAACCCTCTATTATATAGAGTTGGATTCCAATCACCACTTCTACTTACTCTCTCTTCTCCTCCTTGATAATCAGTTCGTTCTACCAAATTTCTGATTACAACCTTTCTCTGTTTTCCAATTACTTGGACTATCTCTTGATTGATACCACTAGCTCTATTCATAATCCCAATAGCAGTCAACTGCTCTCCTTTTAACTTAATAACTATCTGTTTTAACAACTTTCCATCTAGAATTGCATCTACCACTAAATCTTCTAGCTGTCCTTCTGCTAAAAACCGGATAGTATCAACTATATGAATAAAATCATCATAAATAGCTATTTTGAAATTTTGGGGATTATTTAATCTATTCTTCTCCAACAAAATAGTTTCAGCTTTAAAGTCCTTCTTTAATTGTTGGTACATTGGCACAAATCTACGATTAAAGCCGACCATCAACTTTAGATTATTCTCTTTTACCAACTTTACCATCCGCTTAGATTCTTCTAAGGAATAAGAAATGGGTTTATCTACATAGACATGGATACCATTATCTAATAACTTCTCTATAATAGAGACATGGGCTGGAGTAGATGTATGAACAAAAGCAGCTTCAACTCCAAAATCTATTAAATCATCAAGGTTGGTGCTCTTATTGGCTACTCGATACTTACTTGCTAGAGCTTCTAACTTCTCTTGGTTGCGAGTAACAAAAAAGAGCTCTAGCTCCTCTTTAGCAGTAATTACTGGTAAATAAGCCTTCTCTGCAATACTTCCCAAACCAATTACTCCAATTTTCATCTATATCATTCCCTTCTGATGAATTAAAATATTATTGAATTTCTTCTTAAGGTTATTATATCTAATTTTAGATATATTTTAAAGGAAGCGACTTTTAGAAACTGAAATATTAGAAATTATATCAAAGTAAAAAGGATGCACTATAATTGCATCCCTTAATGATAATTTTGACTACTTTTATCGTATTTACAGCTACCATTTCGTATGAAAATACAGCACAACTAATATTCTCTCGGAATTATCGGGGGTTGCATACAGAGAGATGTATAATTATTCAAAAACTTTCTCTATAAAACTTATAGATTCAACAATGAACTAAAGCCAATTATTTACTCAATAGCTCCTCTTTAATCTTGCAACCCGTTGGTGTAACAGCTAATCCTCCTAATGAGGTCTCCTTAAGTTGTGGTGGGAGAAATTCGCCAACCTTCTTCATTGCTATAATCACTTCATCAGCAGGGATGTGGCTCTTTATTCCTGCCAAAGCTAGCTCTGCTGCTGTTAAAGCATTGCTGGCTCCCCCGGCATTTCTTTTAATACAAGGAACTTCTACTAATCCACCTACTGGATCACAGATTAGACCTAAGATATTCTTTAAAGCAATTGCCACTGCATCAAGTACTTGCTCTTCATTACCTCCTAACATATAGACAATTGCCCCTGCTGCCATAGCTGCTGCAGAACCACATTCAGCCTGACAACCACCTTCTGCTCCAGATACTGTTGCTTGTTTATCTATAATCAATCCTATCCCAGAAGCAACAAATAATCCATCGATAATAACTTCATCAGTGAGGTCTTTAGCTTCTGCTACTGCTAATAATGCTCCAGGTAATATTCCACAAGAGCCTGCAGTAGGAACTGCAACTATTCGACCCATAGCAGCATTTACCTCTGCTACTGCTATTGCTTTAGAAATTGCTGAACTTAATACCATGCCGGTTACAGTATTACCCTTTCTCTGAGCATCGACTAGTAATTTAGCATCACCACCACTTAAGCCACTAGTAGACTTAATATTTTCAGTTAAGCCTGTATCAATTGCTTCTCTCATTACTTCTAAAGCCTTACCCATCTTAGCTCTAATTTCATCCTCTGATTTATTGGTCAATCCTTTCTCTCGCTCAATAATTATATCTACTATAGATAAATTCTCTTTTTTAGCTAATTCTACTAACTCTGATAATGTTTTGAAATTATACATACCTACTCCTCCCTAATTAATAGGTCCTATCAATTTAATCTCTTCGATCTCTGATATCTCTTCAATCTTATCTAGAATATCTTCCTTAATCTCTTCATCAACTTCAATAACTGCTGTTGCCAAAGAGCCTTTATACTCCCTTAGTACCTTCATATAGGCAATATTCAGTTTGTAATCTTCCAAAATCTTAGAGATTTTAGCTATTATTCCTGGTTTATCTTGATGAATAGTAAGTAATGTAGCCAACTCTCCTGTAACACCAACCTTGATTCCATCAATTTCATTTATTATTACACTTCCTCCTCCAATAGATGAAGCGATAATATTAATAACTTTACCATTAATACTACTAACCACTAACTTGATAGTGTTTGGATGAGCATTATCTAAATCTATAGGAAGAAATTCATACTTTAACCCCCTTGCTCTAGCTAAAGTAAAGGCTTCTTTAATCATTGGGTTATCAGTCTTTAGACCTAATAATCCACCAATTATGGCTTTGTCAGTACCATGCCCTTGATAAGTCTCTTTAAAGGAGCCATGTAAGTATACTTTTACATCATTAAACTCTTCTCCAATTATCTCCCTTGTGAGATTTCCTATTCTAACAGCTCCAGCAGTATGGGAGCTTGAAGGTCCAACCATTACTGGACCAATTATATCAAAAATACTTAGATTACTCATTTTATCACCACTTTTTATGATTTAAATTATATTGTGAATCAAATGACTATAGTACTTCTAATCAAAATGATATATAATTTCAAATTCTGGACCCTTTAAATTCTGATTAGAGACCTTAAGTACTCTGTAACCACCTCTGCATTCAAAATCCCCTTTACCATAAGAAATACCTGGTGTGAATTCTAGCAAGTTACTATTTTTAAAAAAGGAAGTTCCTAGATCAAGATATAAAGTGATAGGAGCTTTAGAATAACTGACTTTATATGCAAACTTTAATCCAAGGTTATCTTCATCTCCAGAAATATTATGAAAACCTGCCCCACCAATAAGCTCCCAATTCTGAGTCGAGGAGAAATCAACAGTAAGTAACCCTTCACTAAAATAAAGATGATTGTCCCTTTCTTTCAACTCTTCTATGTAATCACTGAAGTTAAATTCTAAACCAAATCTATCTAATCCCAACTTTGAATTTAACCGTAACCCTGTAATATCCTCAGAAACAAGATGGGTTGCTAGAGACATTTTTAAAGATGTATCATTAAAGTTTTTCTGGTTTAAATTACTAACAGTCTTATTATTATAATAGCTATTCTTATATTCATCTTCATCAAAGATACTAATAGAAAAATCTATAAAATCAAAGATACCACAGAATAAATCCCAAAATCTATTATTATCATCTTCTTCATCATTCTCAATATTAGTATTCCCTTTATTAGCTGTGGAAATTGCCTCTTCAAATAAACTTAATTTACTCTGTTCTTCTTTACATATAACCTTTATAGGGGCTAATAATAAATAATAGCTTAAGAGAATTATTAAAAATAATGATGCTATTCTAAGCTTCTTCATGTTATCCTCCTTAACTCTTAGCAATAAGTATATATCTTTATACAATGATTTATAGTTACCTTTATATATATGTTCTTATTTGGTTGTTTTCATAAAAATAAAACACCTTGTAGATTTTTCTATAAGGTGTTTTATCCAGCCTAAATATTCAACTCTACCATTACTGGACAATGGTCTGAACCCATTACCTCAGTTAATATCTCAGCATCACTTACTTCATTTAGCAAATCTTTACTAACAAAATGATAATCTATTCTCCAGCCTGCATCCCTCTCTCTAGCTTTAGTCCTATAACTCCACCAAGAGTACTTAACCTCATCAGGATAAAACTCTCTATATGTATCTACATATCCATGCTCTATAATTTTATCTATCCAAGCCCTTTCAACAGGCAAAAATCCAGACTTATCCTTATTATCCTCTGGATTCTTTAAATCTATCTCAGTATGGGCGATATTATAGTCACCACAAATAACTAATCTCTTACCATCTTTCTTTAGCTCTTCACAATATTTAAGAATAGCTTCGTGGAAATCAAGCTTATATTGGAGCCTCTTCTTACTACTACGACCATTTGGGAAGTAGATGTTAACAAGTGTAAATTCAGTATATTCTGCTATAATTACTCTACCCTCTTCATCAAATCGCTCAATTCCGATACCATTATGAACAGCTAAAGGCTCCTTTTTACTATAAATAGCTACTCCACTATAGCCTTTTCTCTCACCATAATTAAAGTAAGAATTATAGCCGTCTATCTTCTTTAACTTATCAATTAACTGGTCTTTTTGTACTCTAATCTCTTGTAAACAGAGAATATCAGGATTCTCTTCCTCCACCCAATCTAAAAAACCTTTCTTATACACTGCTCTAATGCCATTGACATTCCAAGAATATATCTTCATCCAAGTTCCTCCTTTATTACCATTAAAGATAACTATATTTATTATTGATAAAGATTCCTATTTAACATATTCTTTATCCCTTGTTTAATTCCTTTATAAAATTACAGTTATCTTATAGCAATAAAAATTGTCTTTCATTTTTAAAATCTTCTTCATTCCACTTTCAAATAAGTCTTCTTGTTCTAAAGGGTTTGTCTCTCTTGGAATAAAGAGTTCATTAAGATTATTCAACTTTAGAATAATCTTTTCTTCTTTCATAAGTACCTCCTGATGTAAATGATGACTCTACATAATCGATTGTTAATAATAAACTCTCTAAACTTTTTTATTCTATAACATTTAACTCTATCTTTTAAACGCCAATATTTACATAATAATAAAAGGTAGTATCATAATTATGATACCACCTTTTATTATTTAAGAATTAATATTTTTTAATCTTTCAAATAATATATTATTCTCTAAATGGATGTGCTGGAATAAGTCCTGCTCTATCTCTTCAAACTTATCATAGGTTAGAGCAAAGGTCCTACAAACACCCTCAGGTAATTGATAGTTATTTGTTAGTCTCCTTATCTCTTTTAAGATATCTCCTGCATAGTCATGTTCATCTTCAGTTTCTGCCATTACTTGCAAAGCTTCTTGTAATTTCTCTTTTGTTTCTTTAGCTTCATACTCTTTAATTGCTGGGAAGAGTAACTTCTCCTCTTTGATTAAGTGTTCTTCTATCTCTCCTCTTAGTTGATAGAATAGCTTATGAATCCTTCCTAATAATTCTCTTTCTTTAAGGTAATGGGCATTTAAGATTTTATTCAATAGTTCATTTAATACAGGTAACCCTTCTCTCATAAATTGATGATGAGTATTAACAACATAATCAATTAAATCAATCATACTCTCTTGTCGCCAATCGATATCCTCATCTTTACGGTTAAACTCATAATAAGCCTGATTTAATTCTTCAATAATCTTATCTTCTGGTAATTCTCCTTCTTTAATAGCTGCTTTAAGTGGTCTATTCCCACCACAGCAAAAATCTATATTATACTTCATAAAGGTTTCAACTGCTTTAGGAAACTCTGCTACAATAGCACCTATTCTATCATCTATAGTAAATTTATTCTTTTTCATGATATCTCCTCCTTTTTAAGTTCAGTAAACTATAAATTAAGCTAACAATAAGTCTCCCACTACATAAGCTGATTCTTTCAAATCTTGACTTTCAGCTTCTCCTGGAGAGAATTTAATTCTAATTGGGAATTTCAAATCATCCATTCCAGTACTCTTGATAATCAGTGAGCTATCTACTACTTTAAGGTTACTATCCTTTAGATAATCATTGATTACCTCTACAGCTTCACCACTCCACCCATAAGAACCAAAAGCAATACCAAGCTTATCCGATAAGTCCATCCTTGCTAACTCTTTTAATACCTCTTCAAGCCCACCGACCATATCGGCATATCTAGTTGAGCTACCAAAGAAGATGGCATCTGAATTCTCAATCTCCTGTTTAATTTCATCAATATCAACATTTTTCTTAATATTAATCACCTTAGTATCTATCGCTTTTTCCTCTAACCCCTTACGTAATTCTTTAGCAATATTTCTTGTATTTCCAGTCATTGTTGAGTAGAGAATCAATGCTCTCTTTTCTTCAGTGGCAGGTTTACTCATCCTATCATAGATATCAATATACTTTTGAGGATTATCCCTTAAGATATATCCATGGGATGGAGCAATAATCTCTATCTCTAGATTAGTAATCTTTTCAATCATATCTTGAACATAAGGGCGATGAGGATGCATAATCAATTGATAATAAACCTCAAAATCTTCTGTAATATCCTCTGTTGCTAAATCATTGAACAGTTCATAAGTAGCTACATGACTACTGAAGATATCACAAGGATATAAGGTTTTATCCTCTATACAGTAGGTAATCATTGTCTCTTCTGTGTGTAGATATGGAGTTTCAAAGAAGATTAACTGCTTTCCTCCAATATCTAATTTATCTCCATCCTTGATGATTAGGAACTCTCTATCATGTAAACGATACATCTCTTTCAACTCTTTAGCCCCTAATTCAGTAGTTACAATCACGGCATCTTTAGCTTTATTTGCTAATGCAGGTAGTCCCCCTGAATGGTCTGGTTCCACATGATTAATTACTATATATTTAATCTCTGTTGGATCAATATATTCACTTAGCTTATCTATAAATACCTTTCCAAAGCTGATATCAACAGTATCAATCACAGTTGCTTTCTCTGTCTTTAATAAATAACTATTATAAGTTGTACCTTTCTCTAAAGTCAAACGGTGAAAAGGAACCTTTCTATCATCAACATAACCTACCCAATAAGCATTGTCAGCAACTTTAACCTCTTTATTCATAATCTATCTCCTCCTAATCTATAATTAAGTTTTAGTTATCTCTTTTCCTTAAGCTCAACTTAATTATAGGATAGGTAGGAGAATAAAGATGTGATTGGAATCAAATTTAAAAAAAAGTTAAATTATTGTTTGCTTTAAATATAAAAAACCTCAAAACATTAAAATGTCTTGAGGTTAGAATGATGTTGATTATTTACTTCTTATTCTTTAGTAATCACTAATTACTGCATTAATCTCAATCTCTCTTCATCTAAAATAATTATTTTTTTATTACCTACCAGTTTAATAATCCCCTCTTCTTCAAAGCTTTTCAACTTCCTACTTACTGTCTCACGAGCTACACCAGTATAATTTGACATATCTTCTCTAGTAATAGGTATCTTCATCTCTATACCTTGAGGAGTTTCTACACCATATTCCTTTTTTAATTTTAATAGCATATATGCTAACCTCACCTCAACTTCATTTGTAGCTAGATTTTGAGCCAAAGTTTCTAAACTATTAACCCTATCTGCTAATGTTTCCATTATCTTTAAAGCAATCTCTGGCTTATCTAAGATAATACTCTTCATCTTATCTTTGGTTAAGGTACATAATTTGGTGGAAGTAATTGCTTCTGCACTAAAACTATATTGACCTCCTTTTAAGAGGTTTAACTCTCCAAAAAAGTCACCTGCTGTAAGAATATGAAGAATCTGCTCCTTACCATCTTTAGTACATTTAAATAATTTAATTTCACCTTCATTAATTATATATAGAGTATTGGCTTCCAAGCCTTCAAAACAGATAGTGTCCCCTTTTTCAAATTCTTCATGTCCAGTCATTTTAATGATATCTATTAACTCAGCCTCAGCTAAATTAGAGAATATAGGAACTTTGCTAGCACATAGTTTATTCTTGCAACGATTACAACATTTAACCATTATTATCCCTCCGTCCGTAAACTACTTATTCAAATAATTATATTATTGAATATTATGAATTAATTGTTCCTTTCATCATAGTTCATTTGGTTTATTAAAATTAATATATTATATTTTTTTAATTAATAATAACTTATAAAATAATTATTACTATGTATATTTTAACATAGAATTTGATTAGTTTTAAATTTAATTGTTGTTAGTTTTTATATATTCATAAATGACCATATCTAAAGTTACCATTAATTTCAAGAAAAAAGTCAGATAATCTATCTGACCCTATTTTATTATACTAATAGTTGATATAAGTGAACATCTATATATCTATCAAATTTATAGCCTACCTCCTTTAAAGTCCCTGCAAATTCAAAACCAAATTTCTGATGGAGATGAATACTGGTCTTATTCTCTCCAGTAATTCTAGCAATAACAGTATGTATCTCTTCATTCTCTATGGCATGTGATACTATCTTTTTCATCAAAGCATTAGCTACTCCCCTATTCCTATACTTCTTATCTACATAGATAGATATCTCTACTGTTGCAGCATAAGCTCCTTTATTAAAAAGTTTAGATAAAGATACCCAGCCCATTACTTCATCCTTTTCAGCGACATAGATAGGTAACTTCTCGTTATGACAATCAAACCATTCTCTTCTAGAATCTACAGTCTTAATCTCTATATCGAAGGTTGCTGTAGTATTTAAAATTGCATCATTATAAATCTCAGTTATTCTCCCTAAATCCTTTATTTCAGCCCTTCTAATCTTCATCTACCTACTCCTTCATATATTTATTGCAAATTATTGGTCATTTATTCTGCTTTAGCTGCTAATTGATCTAAAGCATCACCTGTTACTCGATAAACGCTCCACTCTTCCATTGCTACTGCACCCATTGACTTATAGAATTGAATAGATGGTTGGTTCCAATCAAGACAAGACCATTCAAACCTACCACAACCTCTTTCTTTAGCCAATTTAGCCAGATACGAAAGCATAATTGTTCCAATCCCCTTCCCACGATATGCAGGCTTTACAAATAGATCTTCTAGATATATTCCAGGTTGACCTAAAAATGTAGAAAAATTATGAAAAAACAGAGCAAAGCTAACTGCTTTACCTTGATATTCTCCTATAATTACCTCGATATTCTCCTATAATTACCTCTGCTACTTTACGTTCAAATAAGGATTGCCGCAAAATCTTTTCAGTGGCTACTACTTCATGGGATAATTCTTCATACTCAGCTAAGCTTTTAATAAACTCTAATATTAGACTAGTATCTTTCTCCTTGGCAAACCTTAATTTAAAATCTTTTAACTTAGTATCAATTAGCTTCATAACTATCACTCCCTTTATAAGTTTTTATTTTTCTAGTTTTATTTTTAATTTCCTTCATATTTATTATAATTTTTCTTTATTAAATTTTATAGTCATAAATGACTAAGTATAATTAAACTATTTTCAAAAATAAGTCAGGATATTATCCTGATTTATTTAACTTTAACCCTTAATAAAAAATACCCTGCGAGATCGATCTCGCAGGGTATTTTTTATTAGTCTTATCTCTTAAATTTGAAATATAGCCCACTTAACGGAGGTAATGTAATATTAATTGAACATTCTCTATTCTGCCATGGGTGATCTTCAGACCAGACTCCACCCATATTTCCAGAATTGCTTCCCCAGTACTTTTCTGCATTACTATTTAAGATCTCTTCATAATATCCTTCTCTAGGAACACCTACTCTATAATTGCTTCGTTCAATTGGAGTAAAGTTAAATACAGCAATGATAAATTCATCAGGATTTTTGGCCTTTCTCATAAAAGAGATAATGCTATTATCAGCATCATGGCAATCTATCCATTCAAAACCATCATAACTAAAATCTATCTCCCATAAAGCTGCTTCCTCTTGATATATACCATTCAAATCTGTCACAAAATCTAATAACTTTTGATGGGCTTCAAAATCTAATAAATTCCAATCTAAACTTTGGGTAGCATTCCACTCTTTCCATTGACCAAATTCTCCGCCCATAAAGGTTAGATTCTTTCCTGGATGGGCATACATATATGAATAAAAGGCACGTAAGTTAGCAAACTTCTGCCAATAGTCTCCTGGCATCTTATTAATCATTGATCCTTTCATATGAACTACTTCATCATGGGATAATACTAAGATAAAGTTTTCATTAAACGCATATACAAATGGGAAAGTTAAATTATTATGATGGTACTTTCTATAAATAGGATCCTTTTCAATATACTCTAAAGCATCATTCATCCATCCCATATTCCATTTCATAGAAAATCCTAACCCACCAAGATAAGTTGGTTTTGAAACACCTTCAAAAGCAGTAGACTCTTCTGCTATTGTTAAAATTCCTGGATAATATTCATGGCTGATAGAGTTAAAATATTGCAAGAACTCAATCGCCTCTAAATTCTCTCTACCACCATACTTATTTGGAACCCATTGATCTCCTTCCCTACTGTAATCTAGATAGAGCATAGAAGCTACAGCATCTACCCTTAAGCCATCAATATGGAATTTGTCTAGCCAATAAAGAGCATTAGAGATCAAGAAATTTTTAACCTCATTTCTCCCATAATTAAAGATATATGTTCCCCAATCTTGATGCTCCCCTAGCCTTGGGTCTAAATGTTCATAGACTGCTGAACCATCAAAACGACCTAAGCCATGAGCATCTTTAGGAAAGTGACCTGGTACCCAATCTAAGATTACCCCGATATCATTCTTATGGAACTCATCGATTAAATACATCAAATCCTCTGGTTTGCCAAATCTACTTGTTACAGCAAAATAACCTGTCACCTGATAACCCCAAGATTCATCAAGAGGATGCTCAGCAACTGGCATCAACTCTACATGAGTGTAATTATGCTCTTTTACATAGTCAACCAGCTTATCAGCCAATTCTCTATAGCTTAAAAATCTATTCTCTTCTTCTGGTACTCTAGCCCAAGATCCTAAATTCACTTCATATATAGACATAGGTCTTTCTAGCCAGTTAGTCTTAGCTCTTTTCTCCATCCAGTGATCATCTTGCCATTCATATTTTCCATTATAATCATAGACAACTGAAGCATTGGCTGGACGAACTTCACTATAAAATGCATAAGGATCAGATTTGATTAAAGTATATCCTTCTTTACTTAGGATTTCAAAACGGTAGACCTCACCCTCGCCTATTCCAGGAATAAAGAGTTCCCAGACCCCTGAATGACCTAATAATTTCATTTGATGGACTCTACCATCCCAACTGTTGAAATTACCGATTACACTTACTCTCTCTGCTTCTGGTGCCCAGACTGTAAAAACAGTTCCTTTTACACCTTGATGAGTTACCACATGAGCTCCCATCTTTTCATAAACTCTATGATGATTTCCTTCACTAAATAGATATAAATCATAGTCAGATAAGTATGGTTGAAAGGAGTATGGGTCTTTTCTCTGCCATTCTCCACCATGATATCCTCGATACTTTAACTCATAATCGAAAAATTCTTCAGTTTCAATAACTCTCTCAAATAGGCCATCTCCATGAATTAATTCCAATTCAACTTCCTCTTCTAACTGGTCTGATATTAGAAAGACTTTTTCTGCATATGGTTCAAAGGCTCTTATTACTACCTTCTCTTCGCCTAACTGGTGCATACCTAATAAATAAGCAGGATCCTTTATTTGAGCATTTAATATTGGGTTCATCTCATGTTCATTTAAAGTTGCCATAACTAAACCTCCATATCTTTATTAATTTCTCTTCTGAGTTAATAATCAATCTTCGATTAGTAGGTTTTATCATCAATAAGCCTTTTACCTTATTTAAACGAAAAATCTAACTGTAAAAATATGGTGAAGGTTGTTAAACCCACTAATTCTTCAATAAAAATTACTTTGTTAAAGTTAATTCTACTTTTTTACATTTAACCCCTTCATAAAACAATAAAAATTTAGAAAATATAATCTTTTGAGATTGATTTAAATTTAACAACCTACGGCTACTATATTTTTTATTCAATTATTATAATATATATTACTAATTATTGGATAAAAAAACATTTTTTCTCGATTCCGTTTGAAAAGTTAGATATAATACCTCAAAGTTACTCCTCTACTCTATAATTAATTTTCACTATAAATCTAATAATTATTTTTCATAAACTTCACCTTTATTATTTATATTTTTTAATATTTATCATTAATCTCCTTCTCTTTATTCAGTCTTCTTTACTACAGAATGAAAGTTGCTGCAGAAATAAAAATCCTACAATAATATTATTTTAGGATTTTTATTTCTGATATACTGATTTTTACTTATCTTTCATCTTCTTCTCTATTAACTACTGATTAGCCTTCTTCCAGTACAAACAATTGTCCCTTAACTCTAGTTCTGTTCTATCATTATTATAGAGTGAAGAAAGATATGCCATGATAAGCGTCTTCATCAGGTGATACTGTTGCAAGCTCTTAACTTTAGCTTTATAATAATCTAAGGTCTCTTTTAATATCTGTTCAGTACTTTTAACAGATTCTACTATCTTTAAGATCACCTCTTCTATCTCATTGATACAGTCTAAATTCCCTTTAGCCAGCTCTCTAATATCATCAGTAGCTTTAGTATGTGAAGGCAGATACCAATCATAGTTGGTCTCTGCTAGAAATTCTAAAGTAGCCTTCTGTTTTTCAATGTCTGTATAAAAAAGTAATTTGTGCTTATCAATTACCTTCTGTGAAAAGATTGAATCACCACAGAATAAAACCCCATCTGCCACAACCCCAATCTGATTTACTGAATGGCCTTGTAAAGGTATTATTTCTACTTCAAGACTATCAAACTTTAACTTTATATTAGTATCTTCTAGTACATGATTTACCTGAGATTCCTTTGCCATTAAGAATTTATTCTTTAAATCCTTGATTGGATTGGCTCCTGAAAAGAAGGCTAAGGGCTCAAGATAAGGATAATTAATTATAGCTGATTCAATCTTATATGCATAAATTTCTACTCCAGTCTCTTGCTGTAAGTAATTGTTGGCACCACAATGGTCTGCATGAAAATGGGTATTAATAATTGCTTTTAAAGTTAGATTATTCTCTTTTAATATTCTTAGTATCTTCTTTGCTACACTATCATCTAAGCCACTATCGATTAAGATTGCATCATTACCATCTTTAATCAATCCAATATTTGTGGGAGCATCTAGATAATATACCTGCTCTGTCAACTGCTTTAATTCCACTATTAAATCCTCCTTATAAAGTTTTTAGGTTGTCTATTTTCAATATTAAACTAATCTGATAGAGACTTTACTATAGATAAGATATCCTGAGGTTCTTTAGCAATATAATCTGGAGACTCTTCTTTTATAGTATCTATAGAATCATATCCCCAACTTACCCAAATAATCTCTACTCCAACCTCCTTACAGGCAATAATATCTCTAGATTCATCTCCAACATAGATTAATTCAGAATTTTTAAGTTTATTTTTCTTTAGAAATTTCTTTATAACCTTATTCTTGCCAAAAAGGTTACTTGAACAGAAAATTTGATCAACATTCTCTATCTGCTTCCTCTTTAAAAAATCTCTGATAATATTTTCTGAATTAGATGATATAATAGCAAGTTTATAATCTAAATCTGCTAACTGATTCAATAAATCACTAATTCCATCAAAGAAACAAAGATGTTTTATTGAATCCTTATAAATTCTATAAAATTCTGGTGCCCAAAAGGGCAACTTATATACAGGTACATTAAGAAATTTACACCTTTCAAGAACCGATAAACTTTTTAAATAATCAATATTCTCCTTTTCTATACTTTTAAAATTATGCTTTTTAGCAAGTTGATTGACAACTGATATAGCAATATTCTGTGAATCAACTAAAGTTCCATCAAAATCAAAAGCTATGTATTTAGTCATAACTGTACTCCTTTATTTAATTAATATATTGTTTACTAACCCTCTCTTCTTATAACATTCTTGATTTATACTCCCATAACCTTTTTACTATTCTATAATTAAGTAAAGATTTTCTTAATACTAGAATATTTGTGGAAATAAGAGGCTAAACCTCCCCATAAATAGCTCAATTTTATATGATTTGTATCTGAAAATTCTACCTATCAAAATCTTTTATCATTTCTACTATGTAAATGTAACCACTGTCTTCATTATTTTTGACTAAATTATTATAGACTACTTAAGCTAATATATATCCAAAATAGTATTATTCTGATAAATTAATTTTAATAATTTAAAAAAACTACCTATTAGTAACTTTGATAAAGCTACTTTCAAATTCCTCTCTAGTAAAAGATCTTCCATGACCAGGATAATAAGTCTGACATTGATATTCTTTTATTCTCCTCCAACTCTTCAGTAACTCTTCTTCATCATTAGCAAAAGGTGGATAAAGGTTATTAGGAAATAGATTAAATAGACTATCACCCACAATACAATACTTATTGTCAATAATTATAGATAAAGAACCTTCGGTATGTCCTGGGGTATGAATTATCTCTCCCTCAACCCCATAATCACTTAACTTAAAGCTATCTTCTATAATAATATCAGCTTTTACATTTCTAAACTCTCCTTGTGATCTTAGAAATCTATTAGCAAATTTAGAGATAGCTTTAGAGAAGACAGCTGTTCCTTTTGGAAACTCTGTAGCTCCTAGAGCTAATAACTTCTCTTCGCTTTTATGTACTAAAACAGGTGCCTGAGATTTCTTTTGAATATCATTTAAACTACCTACATGATCATAATGAACATGAGTAATAATAATTAATTTAATCTCTGAGATATCAGCATTTAATTTATCTAAAGCTCTAATAAGATTTTTACTTTTATTTTTTACTCCAGCATCCACTAAAATTAATCCTTTAGTACCTTGAATTAGATAAGAATTTGATTTCCCCATAGAAACAGAAGTTATAGGATTATTCACCATAATCACCCTCCATATATAAAATCAAACTTTATTAATATATTACGAATAGATATGTGTCCTGTATTAATTACAACTTCAGGGTTGTTAATCCATTCAATATATTTCTCTATATCACTTGGATTAATCGGTGATAAATAAACTCTTTCTCCAACCACTTTTTTAAAATATTTCATCTCTACCCTCCCACTAAATCTATCTAGCTACTTTTAGTTTCAAATAAGAAATCATGATAGATGGAATCAATATTGATTCCATCTATGCCAAGTTTTTTTAATTCATCTATAGTCTGCCAAGCCAACTTTAAATGATCTCCAGTACTAAACTTTCTATCAAAATAAGTCTGTTTTACAGTAGTTAAGGTAATTGAATTCTGCCTATGTATATCCTCAATAGTATTCTTATCCCATCTATCTGGCATTTCCAAAACAACTACTTTATCTACTAAACCCTCTTCACCTTTTATTTTAAAAAACTGTTCATAGTTAAGTCCAACCCTTACCTTACCTAAATAAAAATCTATCAAATCACCTCTAGGAGGATAGATAATTACTTGTTCGACCATCTTCCACTTTACTAAAGCCTGATAGATATTTTTTAAATAAGATTCAGAATATACCTTATCTTTAACCTCAATTAATAGTCTTACTTTATCCTGACATAGCTTCAAACAATCTTCAAAACTCAATATCTTATCTATAAGATTACTAAACTTAAATTTTTTTAATTCATTTAAAACTAGATCTTTAACCTTTGCTTGAATTTTAAATAACCTCATCAAATCCTCATCATGATTTAAGATTATTTCCTTATCCTTAGTCTCTCTAATATCTATCTCTATCATATCATAACCCAATTCAATTGCTTTTCCTAGGGCAGATAGCGAATTTTCAGGATGGTCATCATTTATATATCCTCGATGGGCTATCTTTATCATTTGACAGACCTCCTTTGTTATTGACAAGTAATGATTAAATGGGAACAGGCTTTTCTAGTCAGTGCTTACTTATCCTCTGTTACTTTGTTAATATTATAAATTATTTTTGATAGAAATTTCTATAGATTAAATACATTTATTTGTTATTCTATGAATTATTTTTCTCTACATCTATTAATAAAACCTTTTATAAAGAAAATAAAAAATAAGTGAAGCTCTTAATTTAAGAGCTTCACTTATTTTTTATCTTCTATTATCCTCTAGGATTATCAATCATAGATTTTGGAATTATCAATCTTTGACCAACTTCAAGATAATCAGGATTTACTATATTATTCTCTTCTATAATTGCATCTATGGTAGTTCCAAACCTTTGAGCTATCTTATATAAGGTATCTCCTGCTTTAACAGTATATTCTCTTTTGGAGGTATCTTCAGACTTATCACGATCATCTCTAGGAGTAACTCCAATTATATCAGTTACTATAGTAAGCTGTTTAAAGTTAGTTACCTTAACAAACTTTGTCAAGATAACAGAGAGTTCTACAGTTCTATTATCTACTAGGCTAGACCGAACCTCCTTAATATCTATATTCCCATAACAGAACATCCCCTCTTCTGCCCCAGGAATACTCACAAAGTTTTCAAACTCATCGACATCTTCAAAGAAATGAACAGGTTGATCACCTTCTGGGGTATCTGCTACATAAAGCACTCCTGCTACAATAAGTCCTTGTACCAAGACACCACCTTCTTCTACTGTACATACTGGTAAGAATAATTGACCATCAGCCTGTAATATTCGTTCAATATTAGGCTTAACATCAGGAGGACTAATCTCTACAGTGATGGTTTCAGTTACTGTATCCTCACCAATTACCTCTTCTACTCGTAATAACTCTTCTTCAACCTCTACTTCATCACTATTAATAGCTGTTACAATCTCTATCTGCTTACTTTCAGTTACCTTAACAAAGATGTCTACTAAAACTCTTACCTCAAGCTGGTCTCCATTAACAATATTATAGTTCCAGCGCTTAATAGTTATATCAGCATAAGCATTCATCCCTGCTTTAGCACCTGCAACCTCAATAACTTGGCTAAGTCCTACTTCACCTTCAAAAGCATGAACAGGTTGATCACCTTCTGGGAGTATCTCCTACATAAGTAATATCAGTTCTAAATACACCTCCAACAATTATAGCATCATCTATAACCTCTGCTATCTCATCCTCTATTAAAGCACCATTAACCTTTAATATTCTTTCAATATCAGGCTTTTGGGTTGGAACATCAATTATCCCTTCTATAACTGTTTGATAAGTATTTTCTCCAACAACATGCTCTATTCTAAGCAATTCCTTCTCTACTAACTCTTCTCTAATACCCTCTATCTCACTGATAACAGTAATTTGACGATAATCAAAGACCTTGACAAACTTTCTAAGTATGACAGAAACCTCTACAGTTCTATTATCAACAAAGTTATAATTTACCTTTAGGATATCAACATCGACATAAGTATCCATATACTCTTCAGCTTCAGGAATTTCTACAAAGTTAGTGAAGGTAAGTTCTCCTTCAAAAAAGTGAACTGGCTGATCACCCTCTGGGGTATCGGCTACATACATTACACCCACCTCAATCATCCCATCAATGGTTACTCCACCATCTTCTACAGTAGCCACAACTCCCATTAAGTCAGCCTTTACTTTCAGAATTTCCTCAATATCTGGCTTAGCTGCAACTGGTATGGAGACCTCATTAGTAATAGATTCTCTAACTGTATCTTCTCCAATAAGATACTCTACTCTAACTTGCTCTTCTTTAAAGTCAATCATCCTACCTCTCCTTTCTTAAAACTAAAGATATATTATAAATATATGTAATAAGAAAAGATATAATTAATAATTAAAATCATTAAAATAGATAAATAAAAATGGTAATAAGAAACAAAGAATTTCTGCTTGCTTATTACCATCATGATTATTAAACTAAAAATTTGTCAGCATTGTAGCTTTTAGCTCTTCTACCTTCTTACTACCTACTAAGTAATCTACTAACTTCAGGGCAAATTCTACAGCTACTCCAGGACCACGACCTGTAATAATATTACCATCAACTACCACTCTATCTTGTAGATAGTTGCAAGATTCCAGTTCCTGCTCAAAGCCTGGATAACTGGTCGCTACTCTATTATTGATTACTCCTGCCCCCTCTAACACTATAGGGGCAGCACAGATAGCAGCAATTAAGGCTTCTTTTCCAGCTAACTCTTGAATTAAACTAATAACCCTACTATCATCCCTTAGATTGGCTGCTCCAGGCATTCCTCCTGGCAGGACAATTCCTACCAAATCTTCACTGTTAACCTCATCTATTCTCTTATCAGCCTTGATTATAATATCATGACCACCAGTTACAGCTAAACCTCCTAAGGAGGCAGTTTCAACCTCCAAGCCTGCTCTCCGTAAAATATCAATATTAGTAATAGCTTCAATCTCTTCAAAGCCCTCAGCTAAAGGAATTAATACTTTAGTCATTGAATTTTCTCTCCTTTCTATTATAGTACCTTTCATTTATCTTATCACTTAATGCCATTCTTTATAATTACTAAAATACCTTTATCTACTCCTCTTTAATTTATGGTATATCTTTTCTCTCCTCACTTAATCTACATCTTATATTTTCTTATTAAAAGGTTATCATATTAGTGTAAAAAGGAGGTGATAGATAAATGACAGTCGGACAAGATTTGCACAAAGCTCTAAATGGTTTAGAAACTGCTAGAGTTACTTTAGAGGGATTTGCTCAAGATACTCAAGATAAGATAGCACAAGATATGTATAATAAACATGCTCAGCAGGTTGCTAATGTTGTAAATGAGTTACGCAACAGAGTTAATTATGTAGAGAGCCAAGAGCCACAATTTAAAACTGGGCAAAATGAACAAAATCCACAGCAATAATCATATAAATTTCTAAATTAATGTAGGAGAGAGTGAATCTACTCTCTCCTATTTTAATATAAACTTAATTTATTGGTAAAAATTAACAGTATAAAAACTATTTATTTAACAAAAACTATTTTAAAAGTTCCTAATCAAGGAAAAAAGGAGTTATTTATATGGTTAACTTATTAGATAAATTAGTTTCATCGACAATTAAAGGATTAATCTATCTATTACTTGTTCTCTTCTTATTTACTTCTATCTATTTAGTTTGCCATTCTTTTACTACACCTAAGCATTCCCTAAATACCATTTTTAATTTCAATCAGCTCTATAGATTGAATAGTTTCGGGTCATTTACCAATATCAATCTATAAATTATTAAACTGCAAACAATTATAATTATAATACCACTTACATCTGTATTCTTCATCTGCTAGTCTATTTTAGATTATTTAATAAAGGAGAGATAAAGTGAATAACGAGTAGCTAATATAACTCTTTTTCCAGTTACATTCACCCGTTATTCATCACCTTATAATCCCATTGAAATTTATCCTTTATTTAATAATTATCTTTGTTCTAAGTGGAATTAATTGATATAATTCCTGTAAATCCGCTGCTCTCATTCTAATACACCCTCGAGAGTTCTGTTTACTAACTGGAACTTCTTGATCAGTACTTCCATGAATTCCATAACCACCACCCTTAGTCCAAAGATCAATTCCTATCCAATAATCACCATAAACTTTCTGCTCTTTCCCTGATAACTTCAATTTATTCTTAATTCTAAATTCACCCTTTGGAGTAGGACTCTCTACTCCACCCACTCCAATTGGATAACCTTTAACTATATTCTCTCCTTGCATCAGATAAATTCTCTTAGCTAAACTATCTACTAGCAGACTGTAGGGCTTAAAAGCTGAAAGTTTATTCTGATTCAAATTACTCTCCTTTAAGATCTTAGTAATATCCTTCAGTAGATTGATCCTACTATTAGTATAGCTTAGAATATCTCTATCAACTGGAACTTCAATTAAATATTCTCCTAATAACTCATTAAGGTTTTGAGGTAGCTGATGATTATCTTCTAAATATAATAAAAGTGCCGTTCTAATTTTGTTCAACATAGCACTCTTGTTAATCATCCTCTTCTCTCTTTTATTCCAGGAATTATTTTCAAGATAAGTTTGAATCTCTTGATAATTATACTTCTCATTTCTTACCCTATTACTGAAAGACTCTTGTTTATCTTTTACTACAGGACTATAACTATCAATTAGTATTAGTGTTGTCCAGATCAAAATGACAATAAGTATAAATAATAGTCCTAATATGTATTTGTGATCATCTAGTTTAGATAAGATATTACTACACCTCCAAATTCAGATATCAGTTTAACTGTTACTTATTATCTGTATTTAGAAGATTTTTAACCATTAGCAGCCAAAAGATAATTTTTAATTTCTTTATAATAAAAAGAGCACCTCAGCTTAAGGTGCCTAAAATTGAAACTTAATCTAAATATCTCTAAACCCTTAATTTATAATCTACCTTAGGGCTAGACTTCTTATTAATTACTGTTATAATAACTGGTATTAATATTATTTGAATCATAATACTATAAAATCCAACTAATAAACTTTCCTTACTGATTAAACTAATCAATTGCTCTACCTTAAATAACCTGATGGCTGTCCAAAATCCTACCCAAAAGATAATCTTGCCTCCAATAATTGCACTAATTAAACTAGTCAATATATTAAATTCTCGATATACCAATCCACTCAACAACCCATAAACCCCCAGCTTAGTTATCATCAACAATATCAAAGAGAGTCTTAGACTTTCAATACATAGAGAAATCAATAGTGGATCTAAAGCTCCTAAAATCAGTCCATAGATTGGACCTAAGAGAACCCCTGCTAATAAGACTGTTATCTCAATTGGAAGATATATATTAATAGCAAAGCCCCATAGCTTAAATAGATAAGATACTATAACCCCTAATGCTAATAATAGTATACCTTTAACCATCTTCTTCCCCTTCATCCAAATCCACCTCTATTCTTTAATTACCTATTACTAATTAGCTATAGTTACCATCATCTTCATTTCTATATCTAAGCTATCCCGAGAAATTTCATCACCCTTAATATCAATTGTCTTTATCTCTAAATATCGAAATTCTTCTAATCCTTCTAAATAACTTAGAAAATTATTATAATCACTCTGTAGCTTAACATTAATTATCAGTTTATTCTCTTTAAGCTCTCCTATCTCTAAACTAAAGAAGTCCTTTTTAAGACCAAAGCTTGATTTATTTAATTTAACTATAAAAGAATTTAATTTATCCTCTTCTAAAAGTACTATTTTATCTTCTTTATTCTTACTTTCTTTAGCAAGCTTTACATTTCTATTTACAATTTCCTCTTGAAGCTCTACTAATCTTTTGCTACTTTGTAATAAAAAACCTCTGGAAGGTTGATAAAATCTAATATAATAAAGAGAATTAAATAAGATAAAGATAATAATCATGATAATTACCTTAATTCTTCTATTAGTCTCTACTCTCCTACTTAGCTCAAACTTCATCATCTTCACCTTCCTACTTGAATTATTTCACCTCTAATTTTGAACTCAATCAAATTCATCTTGGCTTCTCTACTCTCCAGACTGTGCTCAATAATCACCTTTTGAAAATACTCAAAGCTACTTATCTTATCTATAAATAGAAGAAATTCATCACTCTCAGTTAGATAACCTTTAAGTTCAAAAGAATTATCCTCCTTAACGCTAAAGCTCTCTATAACTAGATTCTGAGGAATTATTTCTTTTAATTTCTCCATAATTAAAGCCCAATTAACCTTAAAGCTGACTCTTTTTTGAAAATCAAGAGCATCAAGTCGCCTGTCTACTATCTCTAATCTAGCACTAGCAAGCTCCAGCTTATCGGCTACTCTCTGTTTCTCTCTATAAAGGTTGAAGTATAGAAAGATATCTAAGAAGAATATAATTATAATTAAGAATAGAGCAGAAATCTCAAAAACTTTAGGCCCTCCTACTCTCCTTCTTTTATAATCTATTGGTATAAAATCAACCATCTCCCTCACCCCTTAACGCTAACCCGATACTTACTGTAAATATATCCTTATTCTCTTGATAAAGCCTCATATCTTCTGAGTTTAAATCTATCTCTAATCTACTTCCCCAAGAGATCTCATCTATCTCAATACCTAAAACATTTGATAGCTCTTCAATAAAACCTGTATATTCCTTCTTAGCACCGATCAACAGCACCTTATTAATCTGATAATCTCTATACTTAATCTCAAAGTAATCCAAACAACGATAAACCTTAGTAGCCAATTTTCTAAAGGTCGATAGTTGCTCAATAGAATTAAAATCATCCTCTCCAGATTCTACAGTACGATTAAAGATAACCTTGCCTTGATGAATAATAGAGACGTCAGTAGTATTACTTCCTAGATCTATAATACAACAGTTCTGCTGTTCAGCACTAGATAAGCTCTTAATAAAGCGAGCCAATGCCATAAACTCTGCCTCGATAGCTAGAGGCTTTAACTCCAATTTGTCAAATAAATTTAAGTAATCATATATTATACTCCTTTTTACCCCCATGATTAAAGCCTTATACTTACCATTACTCTCCGATAAGATTTCGTATTGGAAGGATATCTGCTTTAAAGGCAAGGTAGCATAATACTCATACTCTAAGGGTAGCACCTTATCTAAATCAACTTGGGGCATAATTGGAACTTCAATAATCGTCTTAGTTATCATCTCACTACTGATTGCAGTTACAACCTTTTTTGCTCTAATCCCCTTCTCAGCAATTACATCCTTTAGCTTCTTCTTTAATTTAGGAAAGTCTTGAATCTCTCCATGAACGATCATACCATTATTCTTTATGAGCGCTAATTTCTTAAATTTAATAGCCTTAGTAGTCCTCTCTATTTCAACCAACTTAATCAACTTATCACCAAAATCTATCCCCAGCACCTTGGGGTCAAATAAACTCTTTATTCTACTAAACAACTTATTAACCCCCTTTAATTAACTTTAGCTCAATCAATTGTTATCTTTAATACATGCTGCTTACCTTTAAATCTTCCAGTAGAAATCACCTGACATTCACCATCTTTAATAGTGATAATCACCTGATAAGTACCACTATACTCTTCATCAACTGTAATTTCTTCTGTTGTAAAACCATTGAATTCTCCTGCTTCAACTTTCACAATTGCCTGCTCTAACCCAGACTCAGCCAAATAAAGTGCCTGCAAGCTATCTTCTTCCTTCTCTAGTAAAATAAATTGACTGGTAATCAGTTCAATAACTCCTCCCACTAGAATTATTAAGGCCAAAAATATAGATAGAACAAATATAGTAATAGCACCATCTTCCTGCTTTAGCATCTTAATCCCCTCTTAAAGATCTCTTATAGAAACTTTATCTATCAATCGATAACTTTCCGTATCCTTCTTTAAACTTAAATTTATAATCAATAAGCCATTATTATTCTCTAATCGAAAGGGAGTTGATTCAACACAAGTAATTATCTTCTCTTCATTTCGGTAGATAGCAGTCTGTCTAAAAAAATATTTGATTGACTCTCCACCATCTAGATATATTGTCAAAATTGAATTGTCAGCAAATAAACTAATATCCACAGACTCTCTTAAATCTCGGTTAATTCGCTTAAGAAAAAGTATAGAATTCAGTTGCAACTCTAACCTATTAGCATCTCTTGCCCAAAGATTACTTCCTACCAGCTGTAAATTGTAAAGCAGAGATAGAATGACTCCTATTACTGTAATTATGATCAATATCTCTACTAGACTAAAAGCACCTTCTTTACTAAACATTCTACTTTATTACCTCCTTAGCAGAGACTTAATGGTCAGCAAATAATCGCCTAAGCTCTAAGCTCTTATTATCCCAACTGACTTTAACCACAACCCAATAACTATTAGAATTGTTGAAATTCTTTTGTTCAAAGCTTATCTCCCTCTCAAAAGAAACTTCTGGATACCAGTTTTTAAAATACCTCTCTTCTTCTTCCTCTTTAATCCTTATCTCTTTAAGCCTTTCGATAAAAGCTTTACTCTTATCACCTTTTAGCAATTCGGCTTTAAATCTCTCAATACTCATCTTAGCCAGCCTTAATGCCTGCAACCTAATACCTGTCCTATCAATTAACCTATCATTGATTGTCCAAAAATCCAACAGCCCACTGACCATTATACTCACTACCACTAAGGCAATTAAAACCTCTATTAGACTAAATCCCTCTTGAGATTTAAACATAATCCACCTCTAATAATAAAGTAATTTACCCAGCACTATGCTGGGTAAAGATTTAATACCTATATCCACTTAAGGTAAGCTTGGCTTCCCTAAACTACTTTCAATCTCATAGCTAGAACTATCTATATAATAGTACCTGCCACCAACCTTATTATCATACCAAATAATATATTTGGTTGCTCCAAAGACATCAGCTCTCTCTCCAAATTCATTGAAAATTCCATCACAATTATTTATATCCTTACTTCCATCAGATAAATATTTATAATTATTATCCTCCAAAGGTACATACTCTTGTAAAGCATCTGGTAGCAGATAGTTACTATTACCGTAACTAGGATAATTCTTATATTCTATTTTTAACATCTCATTAAAGCTCTTTAAAGTCTTCAACTGCTTCTTAATCACAGTAAGCTCAGACTTCTCTTGAACTTTTGTACCATTAGGAATAACCATTCCTAATAAAATAGCAATAACTGAAATTACTATCATAATCTCTATTAATGTAAACCCATCTTCATTCTGGAATTGATTGAACATAACAAACTCCTTTTATAGTAAATAGTAAATTAATTATTATACTGCCTAACTTAATTAGGTAAAGTTGGTATCTCCTTACTTCTTTTCACTCTTTGATCCAAACTATCTACATAGTAATATTGCCCGCCAATCTTTAAATCGTAATAGATTATATAAGTAATAGAATTGAAAGAATCATCAGTAGGATCATTATTGAAGTTCTTATCATCTAAATTCTTAGAAATATACTTATAGTTATTATCTACTGGAGCATAATCTTTGAGAACATCAGGAATAGCTTTACTATTTACTCCATTAGGATATCTACCATATTCCCCCTTTAATGCTTGATTAAAATTCTCCAAGAGATTCAAATGATGCTTAACCACAGTCTCATCTTTAAGCATCTAATTCCTCCTTGATTCCATAATTATTTCTATTTTTATAAGACTAATTAAACCTTGTGCTAGTAGAAGAACTGCTACATTTAAGAGCTATTCTGACAGATTAGGAATTGAGAATTAAAATGATAGGTCTTTCCGAAAGATATTTTAATAATTTTTGATTACTCTTTAAAGTCAAAGTGTGCAATACTTCAACTAATCATTATAATTTATATTAAAATTACAGAACAAATTATCTCTATAAAAATCAAATTAATAATTACTAACTTTAATCTACCGTCACCTTAAACCTGATTAATCATTTGATACATAGGCATCATTGTAGAGAAAATAATAAATATAATAATAAGCCCTAACAGAAGCATCAAAGCAGGCTCTAGTATAGACATAATCCCATCCAATTTCTCCCTTAGTTCTTCTTCATAAAGCTCAGATATCCTAAGTAACATCTCCTCTAGCCTTCCAGTCTCTTCTCCTGTTTTTATCATTTTAATTACAATTTCTGAAAAGAAAGGGTTGTCCTTTAAAGTAGCTGTCAAACTCATACCACCTTGGATATCCCTCTTAGCCTCTCTAATTGTCTTGGCGAGAACTGAGTTGTAGGCAATGCCACTTAAGGTATCCAAAGACTGAATAATAGGAAGACCACTCTTAGATAATAGGCTAAGGCTCTTAGTAAAGCGAGTAATCTCTATCTTCTTAATCAAAGTTCCAACAATAGGTAGCTTTAAAAGTAAACTATCTATTCTATACCTACCTTGATCCTGTCGATAATACCAATTTAGAGCTAAAACTAACAGATTAAAAAGCAATATCAATAGATACCAATACTCTACTATAAAAGTACCCGTTGCTAGTAATATCTTAGTAAGTAAAGGTGGCTCTAATCTCATTTTGGCAAAGAGATTAACAAACTTAGGTAAGATATTAGTCACAATAAACAGACCTAATACTATTGTCATCACCAAGATAATAGCAGGATAAGAGATAATAGAGAGCAATTCTCTTTTAAACTTCCGTTCTCTTATAAAATATTCACTCATCTCATTTAAAACATAAGCCAAAACTCCAATCTGTTCCCCTGTTGCTACCATTTTAATCAATATTTCAGGAAAAACGTGCTTCTCCTTTTCTAAAGCATCAGCCAAATACATCCCTTGCTCCACATTCTTTCTAAGATTAATCAGAGTAGCTTTCATCTTGGAATGCTCCATCTCTTCAGATAATAATTTTAAAGCAGCAATTAAAGGTATCCCTGACTCTACCATAGTAGCAAATTGTCTTAAAAAGATTGCCAACTCCCTTAAATCTACCTTCTTGAATCTATTAAAGATATAGTACCAACTAAGATTAAATAAGCTTTTCTTCTCCTCTATCTCAATTACATAATAACCTTGATTTCTCAAATATCTAATAGCTACTTTTCTATTCTGGGCTCTAAGATGACCTGATAATACCTTGCTACTATCATCTCTAACTCTGTAATTAAATACCTTATCTATCACCCTCACCCCTTGCTAAATTAATCATCTATCACCTAATAGAGCTTAATTTCTATTTCAATCACTGCCTCTTCTAACATATACAATACTACATACTTATATAAATCCCTCTTTTAGATTCTTTTTATCTAATGAACTGATTAGGAAATGAAACTATCTCATCCCATTAACCAGCCTCTTTTTTGCTTTGCTTGGTGAGTTATCCCTTAAACCATCTAACACCTTCTTACCCTGATATGGCTTGATAAAATCTTGATAATCTTCCAAGGGAATTTTGGCACTGGACTCATCTAATATAACTTTATACTCGAGCATCTTCACTAATAATTGAGTACATGGATATTGATTACAGCTAGCACAGTTCTCTAATCCCTTCTCCATTGTACAACTACGAACTTTACAATCTTTATCAATTCTCTTTGTACCTTCATTATAAATAGAACAACCATAACAATAGACCTCATCAGCAGGAATATCTATACCAAAATACTTTAACCATCCTTCACTAAGCCTTCTTTGATCACTTTTACTGGCAATGTTTTCTCTGTAAGCTAAGCAAAGATTACATTTGTGACCACAACAGCCTATAATTTCTTCCATTTACCTATTCCCCTTTTTAATGGTACTTTTGATAATTAAACCTTCCAAAAATAATATACTTATTTTAAAGAGGCTCTTTATACAAGATTTCTAACCAAATTCAGTAAATGATAATGACAGT